>NZ_DBNGPQ010000166.1:0-147768 GCF_057122925.1 Umezawaea sp.
AACCGCTTCGTGAGCGACCCGGCGAAGTTGTCGTGGAAGAACGCCGCGTCCTTGCCCAGCAGCTCGTCCACCGCGAACGCCGACAGGTTCTCGATCCCGCGCCCGTCCACGCGGTTGAGGCAGTGGACACCGAGGCGCCACAACACCTCCGAGAGCAGCATCAGCCCGCCGAAGGCCAGCAGGTGCGGCAGCACGTCACGGCCACCCCCGGCCAGGTGCGCCACGAGGGCGCCCACCGCCAGCGGTGCCAGGTAGACCCGGCACGTCACGCTCAGCGCGGGCACCACGAGCACCCCCGCCGCCATGGCGCCGTGGCGCCGCAACTCCTTCCCGTACAGGCGCAGGGCGAGCAGCACCGCGCTCCTGCGGACCGGCTTCTCCGCTTCCGGCGGGACCATCCGACTCCCTTCAGGGGGCACCTCGGCCTGCTCATCGTGCAGCAGGGCGACGTCCGGGAACGCCGCTGTCCAGTGACGTCATTCGAAGCGAGGTGGACACTTCCGCCGCCGGGGCGCCGTCGCTAGGGTTCCCAGCCGACAGGTCGGTGTCGAGCGGGATCGTCGGTACGGGGGTGCTCGATCGTGAGGGCGGTGGGTGCGGCACCACAGGGAGCCAGGGCCTCCGCCGCCGGTCTCACCGTGTGGCTGACGGGCCTGCCCAGCGCGGGGAAGTCCACCATCGCCGACGGCGTGGCCGCCCGCCTGCGGGCCGAGGGGCGGCGGGTCGAGGTGCTGGACGGCGACGAGGTCCGGACGAACCTCACCAGGGACCTCGGGTTCAGCAGGTCGGACCGCGAGGAGAACGTGCGGCGCATCGGCTTCGTCGCGAGCCTGCTCGCCAGGCACGGCGTCATCACCCTCGTGCCCGTGATCGCCCCGTACGCGTCGAGCAGGCACCAGGTCCGCTCCGGACACACCGACCTCGGTCTCGACTTCGTCGAGACGTACGTGGCGACCCCGGTGTCGGTGTGCAGCAGCAGGGACGTCAAGGGGCTGTACGCGCTCCAGCGCGACGGCGGGCTCAGCGGGCTCACCGGCGTCGACGACCCCTACGAAGCACCCGCCGAACCGGACCTCGTCGTCCAGGCCCACATCCAGACACCGGAGGAGTCGATCGACACCGTGCACGCCTTCGTGCTCACCAGGATCCCACGATGACCGCCCGCGCCGAACGGCGCCCGCTCCCCGCCGCCGTGCTCGTGGCGCTGGTGCTCGGCTGCGCCGCGCTGGGCACGTGGTTCGCGGTCCTGGTCAACGGCGCCAAGCCCGACTGGCTGGAGGACCTCGCCGTCTACGTCGGCGGCGGCCAGGCGGTGACCAGCGGCGAACCGCTGTACCAACTGGTCGTCCCGCCCTTCGGCTACCAGTTCACCTACCCGCCGTTCGCGGCGCTCCTGTTCATCCCGCTGTCCCTCGTGGGCGCGGGCGCGCTGAAGATCGCCTGGACGTTCGTCGGCGTGCTGCTCCTCGAAGTGGTGCTGCTGCTCTCGCTGCGCTGGGTCCGATCGGGACCGGCTCGCGGGCACGTCGCGCTGGCCGCGGTCGTCGCGCTGGCCGCGATGTGGCTCGGACCGGTGCGCTCCACGCTGGAGACCGGCCAGGTCAACCTTCTGCTGGTGGCGCTGGTCCTCGCGGACTTCACCCTGCTGTCCCGGTCGAGGGCGATGGGCGTCGGCATCGGCCTGGCCGTGGCGATCAAGCTGACCCCCGGCGTGTTCCTGGTGTACCTCCTGCTGACCCGCCGCTTCCGGCCCGCGCTGACGGCCGTGGCGACCTTCCTGGCCACGGTGCTGCTCAGCCTGGCGGTGCTGCCCTCGGACACCCTGAAGTACTGGGGCGGTGTGTTCGTCGACGCCGACCGCGTCGCCATCACCCAGCACCGGTTCCAGCAGTCGTTGCGCGGTGTCGTCGCGCGCGTCGCCCACTCCACGGACACGACGCTCGTCTGGGCCTGCCTGGCCGTCGTCCTCGCCGTGCTGGGCCTGGTGCTGGCGGTCAGGCTGTGGCGGCGCGGACAGGACCAGTGGGGCGTGCTGGTGACCGCCGGTGTCGGCCTGGTCGTCTCCCCCGTGTCCTGGGAGCACCACTGGGTGTGGGTCGTGCCGGGGCTGGTGTTCCTGGCCGCCGCGGTCCGCACGCCGCTGGGGTGGGCGGGCTGGGGCGTGGTCGTCGCGGCCATCGCGCTGCGGCCGTACGCCTGGGCCGTTCCGCGCGATCCCGCGGAGGCCCTGCGCATCAGCGATCCGCTCACGCAGGTCGCCGCGAGCTGGCTGCCGCTGCTCGCGGTGCTGGTCGCGGTGGCCCTGGCCGTGAGGTCGGGGGTCAGCGGGCCGCCGACCGGTGCAGAACTCCCGTCAGACAGCCGAGAGCTCCGGCGGCTTTGACGTACTCGCCCACGTCCACCACGTGGGTGCTCACCCCCGCCGCCTCGATGCGCTCGCGGAGCACCGGGGCGGCGGTGGGCATCAGCACCCGTCCCGGTGCCAGCGCGACCAGGTTCATGCCGCGGGCGGTCAGGAGTTCCCCGTCGGGCGGCACCTCCACGACCCGGTAGCCGCGGTCGCGGAGCAGGGTGCGCAGGCCGGGTCCCGCGGCGGCGGCGTGGACGGCGGCGAGCCCGTGGTCCAGGAACACGACGCTGCCGAGGAGGTGCTGGACGCCCGGTCCGAGGCGCACCTCGACCACGTCCACGCCGTACCCGCGCAGCGCTCCCGCGACCGCACGGGCACCCGCGGCGTTCGTCCGGAACCCGACGCCGACCACCACGGTCGTCCGGTCCAGCCACAGCGCGTCGGCGCCCTCGAAGGTGGCGGTGCCGGTGACCGTGCGCTCGATCGGCACGCCGAGCGCGGCCAGTGCCCGCGCGACGACCGGCTCCTCCCCCGCCCGCTGCGCCGAGGCCATGCGGGCCACCACCGCGCCGCCGGGGGTCATGAAGAACAGGTCCCTCGCGAAGACGACGTTCGGCGAGACCGGCGCGTCCGGCTCGACCCAGTGCACGCGGACGCCGTGCTCCTCGTAGGCGGAGGCGACCCCCCGCGCCTGCTCGCGGATCAGGCCGAGGTCGACGGGCCCCACCATGAGGTTGGCGCGCGCGTCGGCCGCCGAGGCCATGCTGTCCGGTGGGCGCACCAGCACCACCGCCCGCAACGGGTCGACCTCGCTCGTGCACCCGCACTCGGTCCAGATCCGTCCCAGTTCGGCGGCGTGCGCCGCGCTCCTCGGCCGCCACCCCGGACCGCCGTGGGTGCTGAGCCCGTCAGATCCAGTGCGCGGAATCGCCATACCCGAGCCCCTCCGCCGTCCGCAGGACGTCCTGGACCAGCACCTCGTGGATCTCCTCCGCACGGCGCCGCCACCGGCCGGGCGACGGCGGCGCCGTCGTGACCACCGGGTCGAGCCCGTCCCGGACCGCGCGGGCGAAGGCGCCGTCGAACGGGATCCCCAGCCAGTCGCACAGCCGGGCCAGGCACCGCGTCCTGCTCTCCGGCCCCGACACCAGGTCCTCGTAGCGCACCCGGACGCTGTCGATCCCGCCGTCGCGCACGGCGTCGAGGACCGCCTCGTGCGCCGAGCGCCACTGGAACGCGCACACGGAGGTGAGCGGCGACCCGGTGTGGTGCCGCCACCCCGGCGGCAGGTCGAACTTCCACCACCAGCGGTCCTGCGGGCACTCGTCGGCGTAACCGGCGATGCGCAGCGGCTCGGGCATCCGGTGGGCGTGGAAACCGGGGTGGCGCCAGCCGTCGACCAGCCCGTTGATCGACGCCGCCGGGTTGCGGGTCAGGTGGACGACCCGCAGGCGCGCGTTCGGGAACATGGCGCGCAGGAACCCGAGCCGGTAGGCGTTGCTCGGTGTCTTCACCACCAGCGGTTTGGTGTCGCAGTCGCGTTCGTCGGCCCGCCGCCACGCGCGCAGCGCCACGAAGGGCGGTTCCTCGACCAGCCTGTCGCCGGGTGCGCCGCGCGGCGGTCGCACCGCGGCCGTTCCCGGCAGGTCGTAGTACCGGTGGTCCACGGCGTACCCGTCCCCGGCGAGGTCGTGCAGGAGCTCCCGCTGGAACCGGCCGCCGTCGCGGAGTTCGCCCGCGTCCCACCCGGACTCCCGCCTGACCCGGTCGAGCACCCGCCTGCCCGCCCGCACCACGCACTGCGGGTCGAAGTCGACCGACGGCCACTGCACGGCCAGCCGCCACGCCACGTCGAGCAGGTGCTCCTCGTCGTCCACGCGGGCGGCGGGCGTGCCCGCGTCCAGCGCCAGCTCCTCGTCGAGCAGTCGGCGGCGCGCTCGCGGCAGTGCGTGCCAGTGCCGGGGTTCGAGCCGGTCGTCGTCGCCGGAGTCCGGGTAGTCCAGACCGGCCAGCCGCAGGAACGGGTTGATCTCCGCCCGCAGGTGCAGCAGGTCGGGCGACTCGCGCAGCAGGTCGGTGAACATGCTCGACCCGCCGCGCGAACTCGACGCCACGACGACGAGTTCGCCGATCCGCTCGGTGAAGGCGGGCACGGCCGCACCGCGCAGGCCGCGCAGCACGGCGAGCCGCTGGTCGAACGACGGGGGTGAGACCTCGGTGCGGGCGGTCATCGGCGTCAGCCGAGCGGCTTGCGCAGGGAGTAGACGCACCAGCGCCACCTGTCCCGCACCGAGCCGTCCGACCGCACCTCGAACGGGTGCACGGCCCGCACCTCGGCGGGAGCGTCGTAGTAGAGGCGGCGGATCTCGCTGCGGTGGGCGGGAGTCGTCTCGTGGGTGTCGATCCACAGGTCGATGGACTCCCAGAGGAAGTACTCCTCCATCCTGAGGTCGACGAAGCCCGCGTCGAGCAGCAGCGCCCGGAACTCCTGCTCCCGGAACATCTGGAACAGCAGCGGCTGCTTCTTCTTGAAGATCCGGAACATCCAGAACGCGTCCTCGTCGGTGTAGGGCACGATCTGGCCGACGATGAACTGGCCGCCGGGCCGCAGCACCCGGAAGACCTCCGCGAGGGGCTTCTCCGGCTGCGGGAGCAGGTGCAGCACCTCCCGGTTGACGACCAGCCCGAAGGAGCCGTCCCCGTACGGCAGGTCGTAGACCGTGCCCTGGTCGACCCGGTCGAGCCGGTCGGAGGCCAGCCGGACCATCTCCGGGGTGATGTCGAGGCCGATCATCTCGCCGACCCTGCCCGCGAAGGCGTTGCCGACGACACCGCTGCCGCAGCAGACGTCCAGCATCCTGGTGTCGGCGGGCACGTCGCACAGGTCCGCGTGCTTGGCGAGCAGGCCGTCGTCGGTCAGCCACGAGCACGAGTCGTGCCAGTTGCGCGAGCGGATGCCGAACTGGCGCTGGTAGACCGCGTAGTCGATCTCCAGCTCACGGGGTCGGTGGCGGGCCGTCCGGCCCGCCAGGCGCGCGGCGAGCCGTGCCCTGGTGGCGTCCAGAGCCCTGGCGACGACCCGGCGCCCGAGGTCGGGATCGTCCAGCAGCGCCTGCCACAGCGCGCGTTCGACCACTCCCTTCAGGACGTGCGCGACCTCCGGGGTCCGCAGGCGCTGCTTGACCTGCCCGTCGAAGCGCGGCGCGTCCATGCGCACGATCATCGCCGCGGTCAGGCCCTCCAGGATGTCGACGGTCGTGATCCGCTCACCCGCGACCGTGTCCAGCATCCCGTTGTCGGCGGCGTACCGGTTGACGGCCGAGGCCAGCCCGGCGCGCAACCCCTCCACGTGCGACCCGCCCTGCCGGGTGCGGACGCCGTTGACGAAGCTCCAGACCTCCTCCTCGTAGCCCTCGGTCCACCACAGCGCGATCTCGACCGCCAGCGAGCCCGACCGCTCGTCCACCACGACCGGTGCGGGGTGGACGACGGTCGCGTGCCGGTTGCGGTGTTCGAGCAGCCCCCGAACCCCGTCCCGGTGCAGGAACGCGTCCTCCCGCCCGGTGCGCTCGTCGGTGAAGCGCACGCGCAGACCGGGGTGCAGGAACGCCACCTCCTCCATCCGGTCCGCGATGGTGGCCGCGTCGAACCGGTGCTCGCCGAACACCGCGTCGTCCGGGCCGAACCGGATCAGCGTGCCCCGGCCGGTCGAGCCGTCGACCCGGACGGGGTCGCCCTCGGGTTCGCCGCGCGCGAAGTTCTGCCACACGTGCTCCCCGTCGCGCCAGACGTCGAGCGCCAACCACCGGGACAGCGCGTTGACGCAGCACAGGCCCACGCCGTGCAGCCCGGCCGAGGTGGCGTAGGAGTCGCCCCCGAACTTGCCGCCGGAGTGCAGCGTGGTCAGCACGACCTCGCAGGCCGGACGGCCCGTCTCCGGGTGCGGGTCGGTCGGGATGCCCCGGCCGTCGTCGCGCACCGAGCACGAGCCGTCGTCGTGCACGGTCACGTGGACGTCCCCGCAGTGGCCCGCCTCGTGCTCGTCCACGGCGTTGTCGACGAGTTCGAACACGAGGTGGTGCAACCCGTCGGCGTCGGTGGAACCCACGTACATCGAGGGGTTGCGGCGGACGGCCTCCAACCCGGAGAAGACCACGATGGACGCGGCGGCGTAGTCGCCGGTGAGCACGATCGGGCCCACCTCCCCGATCCTGGTGTCGTCGGTCGTCATCGCACTCACTCCAGGTCGGGTCCGGTGGGCGCCGAGGCGAAGGCGTGCTCGGTCAGCTGGGCGAGCACGCGCTCGAACTTGGCCGTGTGGGCGTTCTTCAGCGCGGCGACGGTGGTCAGCCACCCGGCCACGTCGGCCAACCCCTCGGCGTGCGCTGCCGCCACCAGCTCGGGGTAGGACTCGGTGGCGTCCCGCAGGACCCCGCTCACCGCCGAGGCGACGTTCAGCTCCGTCTCGCCGATCGGTTCGTCCGTCGTGGCGTCACCGGCGTACCGCAGGAAGTCCAGGTGCCCGTGCGCGGCGCACTCGGCGCTCCGCGCCGCCTCGGTGAACAGCCTGGCGGCCTCGGCGTGCCCCTCGACCTCGGCGACCTGGGCGAAGTAGGTGTAGCGCACCACGGCGACCGCCTCGGCGGCGAACGCCGCCCGCAGTCCGGGGTGCAGCCTCGTGCTCGGTCCAGTCATCGTCCCCCCGCGCTCTCACGTCCGGCGCTTGTGCCCGACCGTCACCATGAACAGCATGTTGTCGACGATGCGCCCCCCGGTCTCCTCGACCGAGTGCAGCCGCCTGAAGTCGTCGGACGCGGTCCGGTAGACCTCGCGGATCGCCTCCCGCCTGCTCTCGTCGATGGCCCCGTTGTCGGACCACACGTCGACGTCCTCGACCGAGACGTACCGGTACGACTCGACCGGGTTGCACCCCTGCGACTCCAGGAGGTGGGCGGGCTGCCGCGGCAGGAAGAAGTGCCGCCGCACCGGGTTGCGCAGCCTCAGCACCTCGAAGTACTCGTCGCGGTCGCGCTCGCCGTAGGCGCAGAGGTCGACCAGGACCACCCGGCCGCCGGGCCGGGTCACCCGCACCATCTCGCGCACCGCGTCGGGCAGGTCCATGAACTGGATGCCCTGGCGGCAGACCACGACGTCGAACTCGCCGTCGTCGAACGGCAGCGCCTCCGCCCTCCCGATGTGCAGCCGGGAGAGGTGCGGTGCGGCCTGGACGGCCATCGCCTCGGTGACGTCCACACCGACCACCTCGGCGACCCGGCCCGCGAACAGCCTCGACACCAGGCCGGTGCCGCAGGCCACGTCGAGCACCCGGTCCGACGGGCACGGCCTGGCCGAGCGGAGGACGAGGTCGCCGAGGTCGTCGTCCGTGCACCACGAACTCGACCTGTCGTACCTGCCCGCCCGCGCGGAGAAGTGGTCGACCACCGACTGCCCCTCACCGTTCACGACATGTCCTCCCTCGGTCGGACGCGGTTGTACCGGCCCGCGGTTCGGTGGCCGGGCACGCGGGAGCGGAGCCGTGCCCTGACCCTCAGCCAGGCGACCGTGGCGTCACGCGCGAGCCGCTGCCGCGCGTTGTCGTCCCGCCGCAGCGAACGCGCCTCGACGAGGACGCGCGTCCCGAAGTCCCGCAGGCGCACGTCGAGCGCGGACGGCAGCACGACCGGCGTGCGGCGCGGACCGACCTCGTAGCCGAGCCTGCTCATCCCACGACCCGCGATCTCCTCGACCACCGCGCGCTCCGCGGGGGTCAGTCCGTGCCGGTGCGCCCCCACGCTGGTGGTGGTGATCGGCGACCCGGCGTTGCGCCAGGACTCCGCCAGCGCCGACGTCCGCCGGGCGGCGGGCGACGTGTGGTGGGCGAACATCGCCTCCTCGACCGGTTCGCCGAGGAACGCGCACAGCCGCCCGACCTCCACGCCCGGTCCGGACACGAGGTCCTCGTAGCGCAGCAGGTGCACGACCGCGGGGCCGTGCCGGTCGAGCGCGGCCAGCCCCCGGTCCTGCTGGCGCGCCCAGAGCGCCGCGGTCCGGGCCGGGTGGTAGTGGCAGAACACCGACCGCCGGGCGGAGGCCGCCACGTCGCGCGGGTCGCGCACCAGCAGGACGAACCGGGCGTCGGGCCGTTCCGCGAGGACCTCGTCCACGTGGTCGACGGTGAAGGTGCTCTTGCAGCCCCAGCGGGCCTTGCCCTCGGCGGCGCGGTACTGGTCGTAGATCGCCGCGACGACGCCGAACACGGACCTGCCCGCCTCCCGGACGACCCGCTCGACGTCGACCGGGTGCTCCCAGGGGTGCGGGTGCACCCGCAGCAGCAGCACCGCGTCCGCCACCAGCGAGCGCAGGTTGGCGTCCTCCCGCAGGTCGCCGTAGGAGTCCGCGAGCGGCGCCAGGTAGCGCAGGAAGTGCGGCGGGTGCGGCACGGCGACGCGCGGGTGGGCGTTGAGCACGAGGCGCAGCAGGTTGGAGCCCGAGCGCTCCGTCCCGATGATCAGCACGGGCCCGTCGCCCGGTGCGGCGTCCGTCATGGACTGCCCGCGCCGGGTTCGAGCCACCGGTGTCGTTCGATCCCCACTCGGCCTCCTCCCCGCCCCGTGGCGGCGCTCAGTTCGCGGGCGCGGACTTCGCCATCGTCTTGGCACCGCACTCCACGAGGCTGCTGCCCCTGCTCGCGACCTCGGGGTCGGCGCACTTGTCCAACGTGAAGCGGTCGGCGTCCGGCACCATCACCGGGCCCGCGGAACTCCACCTGCTCCGCCACCCCTTCCCCGCGTACGACGTCGACCGCGCCTTGCCGTCGTCGGGCTGCGGGTGGAAGTACTGGAAGTGCTCGGGGTAGTGCTTGAAGTCCATGACCGGGCCGGGCTCGTAGGCGTCGTAGATCCGCTTGTACGCGTCCCGGCAGGCCTGCTCGGACAGCTCGCTGACGTTGAGGAACTCGTCCTCGTGCAGGGCCTGCTCCACGGACAGCCAGTTCAGGTGGTCGATCTCCGAGCGGATCAGCCCCGAACCGAGCGCCTGCTTGTACACCGTGGTGCCCGGCATCGCGGACAGGTACTTCACCCTCGTCACGTGGTTGTAGCTCTCGGCGAACTCGACCATGTGGTCGAGCGACTCCTCGTTCTCGTTGGGCAGCCCCACGATGAGCAGCGCGCCGAACCTGACGTCCGCCTCGAACGTCGTGCGCATCGCGCGCACGGTGAGGTTCTCGCTGTTGCCCTTGCGGGCCTCGCGCAACACCTCCGACCCCAGCGACTCCACGCCGTAGAGGATGATGTCGGCGCCGGAGTCGCGCATCGCGGTGGCGCGCTCCTTGTCCATGTCGGCGCACCGGGTCAGGCAGGTCCAGCGCAGGTCGTGGTCCTTGATCACGTCGCAGACCTCCACGGTCTGCCTGCGGTGCGAGCTGAACGTCAGGTCGACGAAGAAGGAGAAGTCGATGCCGTACTGGGACTTCAGCCACGCCAGGTCGCGGTCGAGCTTCTCCGGGGACTTCGCCCGCACCTGCGGGGTCGTGCGGTAGCAGAAGGAGCAGTCCATCTTGCAGCCCCTGCTGTACGAGGAGATGATCTGCGGCTGCAACCCCATGGGGCTGTGCGCCTGCGGCCACAGGTCCAGCCGCATCCTCGGCAGCGCGTCGAGGTCCATCATCTGGCCGCGCGGGCGGGTCCGCTTGTTCTCGCCCTCCGGGGTGCGGTAGCAGATGCCGCGGATGGTCGGCAGGTCGGTGCTCCAGCGCCCCGCCGAGTAGCTCTCCATCAGCTCCAGGATGGTGATCTCACCCTCGCTGATGACCGCGACGTCGCACGCCGTGCTCTCCATGAACACGTGCGGGACGGACGTCACGAGCGAGCCGCCGCAGATGATCGGCACGTCCGGTTCGGCGAGCTTGACGCGGTCCATCAGCTCGCGGCACCACGGGAAGTTGTCCTCGAACGTGCAGAGCCCGAGCACGTCGGTCTGGCCCACGATCTGGTCGTAGGCCGCCTGGAGCGGGTCGGGGGTGTAGCGCACGTCGACGATCCGCACCGGGTAGCCGGCGTTGTGCAGCACGGTGCCGATGTACGTGGCGCCCTCGTAGGGGGAGGTCAGGAAGAACTCCCAGCCGCGCGGCATCGTGAACGGCGACGGTCCGACGACGAGCGTGAACCGCGGCAACGAGGGGTCCGTCGGCACGGGGGTGATGTCCTGCTCGCGCATCTGGGTCATGTACCGGTGGTCGACGAGATCGTTGGCGTCGGTGTACAGCTCAAGTGCCAGGGAAACCTTGCGTGCCATGACTTCACCCTCCCCGTCGGTGGATTCGGGAGCACGCCGCACCTCACCACGGCCGAAATCCGTTGTGCGCCAACGGGATCCCGTGACGGTGACGACGTTGGACGTCCACCCGGCAAGCTACCGGGATCGTCGCGCGAGGTCCAAGGCCCGGCGGTCGGCGGTGGACAGCCGACCGCCGCGGCGGACCGGGCGCTACTCCGGAGGAGCGGGGAGGGCCGCGTCCCCGCCGTCCTGCCCGACGACCAGCACCCGCGCGTCCAGCTCGTGCGGGTCGGCCACGAGGTCGTAGTGCTCCACGCGACCGCTCCCCCGGTGCCACACGACCTTGGTCCGGCCGTCGCCGTCGGCGAGCCGGATCGCGTGCAGCGGTTCGAGGTCCGGGTAGTCACCCGCCCGCGCCCGCTCCTCGGGGAAGTAGGTCTCGCAGTACGCGGGCCGGTCCGCGTGCGCCCGCCCCCGCAGCAGGGGTTCGAGGGACTCCCCGTCCGACGCCGTCCCCTCCAGCCCCAGCAGGTCCAGCACGGTGGGCATCACGTCGACCAGCCGGACCTGGGCCGCGACCTCGGCGCCCGAGGGCAGGCCGGGAGCGGCGAAGACCAGCGGGACGTGCTGCGTGGTGTCGAACAGCAGGCAGCCGTGCCCCTCCTCGTACGGGTGGCCGAGTTCCCCGGAGTGGTCGTTGGGGTACCACCCGGCCAGGTCCTCGCCGTGGTCGGAGAAGCAGACGACGAGCATCGAGTCCAGCGGGTGCCCGAGTTCCTCGATCCTCCGCAGCAGGCGGGACAGGTGGTGGTCGCTGAACGCGACCTCGCCCTCGTAGGGGTTGTCCACCTCGACGCCCACGTCCTCGGGCGGCTCGTACGGCCAGTGCGCGTCGAAGAAGTGGGCGAACAGGAAGAACGGGCCGTCCTGCTCCTCGACCCACCGGGCCGCGCGATCGGCCACGACGGGCGCGCGCTTGAGCGCGAGGCCCCGCATCTTCACGTCGCCGACCGTCAACGGGTTCCGCCCGTCGGGCAGCAGTGGTATCTCGTCGTCGTAGAAGTCGAACCCGCGGTCGAGGCCGTACCACTTGTCCAGGCCGGGGCAGGACACGACCGCGCCGGTGCGGTACCCCGCCGACCGGAGGCGCTCGGCCAGCGTGGGCACGTCGGGCCTGAGCTGCTCGCGCAGCAGGTGCCGGATGCCGTGGCCCGGCGGCTGGAGGCCGGTGAACACGGTGGCGTGGCTGATCGGGGTCAGCGGGGCCGACGAGATCGCCTGCGTGCAGGTCACGCCGCGCGCGCGGAGCGACTCGACACCGGGGAACCTGCCCGAGTAGGCGACGTCCGCCCGGAGGGTGTCCAGTGAGACGAACAGGACGTTGGGCTGCTGCACGATGATCCCCTCTTGCCGTGGGAAGGACGGCGCGCCGGACCCGGACGATCCACAGTGGACCGCCGCGTCGGGGCCCTGCCTACCGGAATCGTAGGTGGGCGGACACCGGTGTCAACGTGATCGACGACCACCGCGCGAGGCTCCCCACCCGGTCGACTACCGCGCGCGGCGGCGTCGGCCTACGTTGGTCTCCGGTGACCGGTTCCTGGCGGTTCCGACGACGATGGGAGCGCACCGGTGCGGATCGGCGACCACGACGCGGACGAGCTGACGACGGCGCTGCGGCGGCGGTACCCGGAGCGGGTGAGACCGGTCGGCTTCTACCCACTGCCGTCGCGGCGCGTCGAGCCGGGGCGGTTCGCCGCCGAGTACCGGCCGCGCCGGACGTCGCGCGCCCGGACCGGGCTGGTCTACGTCCACGTCCCGTTCTGCGCCCAGCGCTGCGACTTCTGCCGGTTCTACCCCGGCCACCACGTGGACGACGCGGCGAGCCGCTACGTCAGGACGGCGTTGGCGCAGCTGCGGCTCTGGCAGGACCTGGTCGGCGGCGACCGGGCGGCCGGTCCGGTGGAGGCGGTCTTCGTCGGAGGCGGGTCGCCGAGCGTGCTGTCGGCGGAGCAGCTGCACGACCTGCTGACGGGCATCCGCGGGATCATGCCGTTCGTCGACCTGCCCGAGATCACCGTGGAGTGGTACCCGCGCGACGCGACCGAGGAGAAGCTGGCCGCCGTGCGCGCGGCCGGGGCCACCCGGATCAGCCTGGGCGTGCAGACCTGGAACGCGGAGGTCTCGGCCGCCATGGGCGGTCACCACACCGCCGAGCAGGCGGACGCCGCGCTGGCGATGGCGCGCGACGCCGGGTTGCGCAACGTCAACATCGACCTGATGGCCAACATCCCCGGCCAGCGGCTCGACCAGCACCTGGAGGACGTGGCACGGGCGCTCGCCTGGCAGCCGGGCATGATCTCGTTCAACGCGCTGGAGGTCGCCGCCGGGACGCCGCTCGCGGCCAGGGCCGCGAAGACGTCGTTCGCCGAGAGCGACGACGACAAGCGGAGGTGGCTGGAGGCGACCCGGCGGACGCTGTTCGACCACGGGTACGCGCACCAGCGGGTGCGCAACTTCCACCGCCCAGGGGGCCTGCACCGCTACAACCGGCGCAGTGCCGGGGTGTCGTTCGACATCGTGCCCGTGGGGCCCGGTGCCTACGGCTACGTCGGCGGCTCGGCGGTGATGAACGAACTCGACCTGCGGGCGTGGACGGCGCGGGTGGAGGCGGGCGAGCTGCCGGTGGTGGGCCGGTCGACGCCGTCACCGGAGGAGGACCGGCGCGCGTTCGGGGTGTCGAGCTTCCTGGAGTTGCAGTTCGACGTGGACGACTACCGCGCGGAGTTCGGCTCCGACCCCCTCGCGGACTTCCCGTTCCTGGGCGACCTGCTGGACCTGGGCGCGGTGACGTCACTGGGCAGCCTGCTGCGCCTGCGGACGGACGCCGCTCCCTTCGGCGACGACGTCTGCGGCGAGTTCCACTCCCCCACCCAGCGCACCCTGTTCGACCGGCACCTGTCCATCGGACGCTCCAAGCAGGCCAACCAGTACTTCCCCCTCGCCACGACCCGACCCCACCGCCCCACCGACGACACTCAGATCCGGTAGCCCAACGACATCAGCCGCAGCCGCAGCCCCTCGGTCTGCTCGTCCACCGGCTCGCTCGCGCCCGTCCCCGGCCGGTCGTGCCCCCGCAGGTCCGCCAGCACCACGCCCTCGTGCTCGGGCAGCGGATCCACCCCGAACAGGTCCAGCACGGTGGGTGCGATGTCGAGCACGGACGACTCGGCGAGCCGACCCCGTGCGGTGATCCGCGGTCCCGCGGCGATCAGGATCCCCTCCGCGTGGTGGTCGCCCGCGCACCCCGTGCGCGCGGGGTCGACGACGTCGCCGATCGGGGCGACCAGCCGATCCTCCCCCGCGCCGTAGAAGCTGTAGACCTGGCAGAAGTACACGTCGGTCGCCGCCGGTACCGGGGTGAGGTCGGGGCCCGCCGCCGCGTGGGGGCCGCGGTACAGCTCGTCGCGGCGGAGCACGCGCTCCACCAGCGGTTCCCCGGAGGGACGGCGCAGGTCCAGGTACGCGGTGGTGAGCCGGTCCAGCAGCCGCGCGTGCTCCGCGTCCGAGACGACCGCGCCCGCGCCGCGCTCCCGGTTGATCCGCAGCTGGCCGTAGTCGGAGGTGCAGAAGACGCTGGTCCGG
Organism: Umezawaea sp.; assembly: GCF_057122925.1. Lineage (NCBI taxonomy): Bacteria > Bacillati > Actinomycetota > Actinomycetes > Pseudonocardiales > Pseudonocardiaceae > Umezawaea > Umezawaea sp. Next base: position 14,273 of record NZ_DBNGPQ010000166.1, read on the forward strand.
TCCCAGTCGATCGTGGAGAACCCCACGTTCGCGCCGGGGAAGCGGTCGCGGTGGCGCTCGAACAGCTCCGCGCGGAACGCCCGCCCCTCGCGGCGCAACCGCTCCACCAGCCGCGCGCACTCCCGCGCCGACGCGTCGGGACCGAGGACGACGGGCACCTGCTCGTCGGCGAGCCACGGGCCGAAGTGCAGGACGCCCAGCTCCCGCAGGAAGTTGTGCACCATGAGGAAGTCGTCGATCGGGCAGGAGCCGTGGTCGGACACCACGAGCACGTCGGTCTCGGGGTACAGGTCCAGGAAACGGCCGAGGAACTCGTCGGCGCTGCGGTAGGCCAGGTCGCGAGCCGGGTCTCCCGGCCGGGTCCGGTGCGCGATGTGGTCGGTCGCGAAGAGGTTCAGCTGCACGAACCCCGGCCGGTAGCGGTCGACCAGCGCGAAGAAGGAGTCGGCGCGGTGGCGCTCGACCTCCGTCCACCGCGCCGCCGCCGCGAGGGTGTCCTCGCCGTCGAGTCGCTCCGGCATCACCCGGTAGCGCCGGACGCCGTCCGGTGTCGGCTGGGCGACCTCGTCGAGCACGCCACGCGGGTAGGCGAGCAGGGGGTCGTCCTCGGGGGCCGACGACGGGCAGTCGAGCCCCGCGATGGTGAATCCGCGGACCGGCCTGGCCGGGTAGCTCATGGGCACGTTGACGACGCCGACGACGACGCCCGTGCCGGAGAGCACCTCCCAGTACCGGGCGCGCTCGACCCGCGCGCCGCTCGCGGGCACCAGTTCCCCCGAGCGCAGGTCGGGGTTCCACCAGCCGTACACGCCGTGCCCACCGGGGTTCACGCCGGTCGCCATCGACGTCCACGCCACCGGGGTCTGCCACGGCACGGTCGACACCAGCGGGCCGTGCGCGCCGAGGTCGAGCAGCCTGCGGAAGTTCGGCAGGACACCCCTGTCGACCATCGGCATGAGGACGTTGAACGACACGCCGTCCAGACCCACGACGGCGAGCTGGGGTGCGACCCTTGCAGCGGACACCTCGGCGTCCTCCCACTCTGTCGACGGTTGCGCTTCAGGAGGCCAGGATCCGCAGGCGCATCAGGTGCCTGCGCTCGGCGGGTGGTCGGCCACCCGCTCCCGCGGAACGCCCGTGGAAGCCGAAGGTGTTGTCCAGCACCAGGACCGTGTTGGGCCGCCAGTGGATCCCGCGCACCGCCCCGACGTCGTACAGGGCGGCGGTCAGCGCGCGGAACGCGGAGTTGACCCGCTCGGGGTCGACCTCGGCGGCGGCGTCGTGGACCCAGTGCAGGGGTTCGTCCGCGAAGTCGCGGAAGGAGAAGCAGGGACGGCCCGACAGCTCCCGCAGGATCGGCGGGCCCGGCGGGTCGAGGTCGTAGCGGCAGTGCTCCAGGACGTCGCGCTCCGCCCCGTCGAGCGCGTCGTGGACCCGCGTCCCGGACACCACCAGCGTCTGGGCCCCGCGGTCGGGTTCGGGCGCGCTCAGGCACTGGAACACCAGGTGGCGCGGTTGGTCGGGCGCGGGTTTGCCGCTGCTCTCGGTGTGCAGCGCCAGCGCCGTCTCGGAGAACGGCTGCAAACCCGTGTCGGCGACGACGCCGTGCTCGGCGACCAGGTTCAGCACCACGTCCCGCTCGACGTAGGGCCGCACGTCCGGTGCCGTCTCGGGCATCGGCCGCCCCAGCCGCCACCCGAAGGAGACGAACTCGTCCGTCGTGAGTGGACGGTCGACGTCGATCTCGACCGCGCCGAACGCGTCGAGCGCGCCCGCTACGCCCTCGACCACGGCCTCGTCGTTCACCAGGTCCGCGGCGGGAACCGCGTAGGAGCGGAGCCACTCCGGTTCGGGGTACCAGCGCGGGTGGTCCAGGACCTCCGCGCGGCGGGCTCGCAGGAGGGCGTCGTCCGCGGCCAGGAAGGTGCCCGCACACCGCTTCGAGGACCGGGTCATCGCCATTCCTCCGCTCCTGGTTCCCGCCCGGTGGAGCTTACGAACGCCGCGACGTCCCGACAAGGTCACCGGGGCGGGGCGAGACCCAGCTCCCGCGCGGCCCAGGGCAGGGCGGAACGCAGCTGCGCCACCTGGAGTTCGCGCACGGTGCTGCCGGGGTGCGGGGGCGGTCGCCACGCGCGGGCGGCGAAGAACCCGGCGACCAGCGAGGCCAGCTCCGGTGCCCGGCCCACCACGCGCTCCGGCTCCGGGCCGCCCTCCACGTGCAGGCTGGGCGCCCAGAAAGCCAGGTCGAACAACGGGTTCCCGACCGCGCAGCGGTCCCAGTCGATCAGCACGGTGCGGCCGTCGAGGTGGACGACGTTGTCGCTGCGGACGTCGCAGTGCAGCGGCGAACCACCGTCCAGGGGAGCCGCCGCCGCGGCGGCCCTGAGCACGTCGAGCGAGTCCGCCAGCCAGTCGCGGTCCACGATCCCCAGTCCCAGCAGGGGTTCCGGGTCCGCCGAGACCACCTCCCAGCCGTCGGCGACGTCGCGGTCGTCGACGAGTCGCGGCAGGTGCGCGGGCGCGCGGCGGGCGTGCAGCTCGGCCAGCAGCCCCACGACCTCGCCGACCAGACCGGCGCGCCAGGGCGGGGGCCACTCCCCCGCGCTGAGGTCCTCCAGCACGAGCAGCGGGAGCGGGCCGTCGGACCAGCCGAGGAGCGCGGGCGCGAACGGAGCCGAGAACCCGGACAGGGTCTCGTGCTCGCGCCGCAGCCACCCGGCCGTCATCTCGTCGCTGGCGGCCTTGACGAACACCGAGCGACCCGCCCCGGTGGTCACGACGAACCGCGTGGCCGCGCTGTAGCCCCCTTCGACCCGCCGCCACGACGACACGGGGCCGAACTCCCGCGCCGCCCACTCGCGGACGTGGACGGGAACGGTGTCGGCGCCCATGTGCTCCCCACTCCTGGAAAACCGGCAACCCGGATAGTGTCCCACGGCGTATCGGCCACTTCGTCGGGGAGGCTGCCACGTGACGGCGGAAGTCCTGCCTCCGACCGCGCTCTTCGCGCGGCTGCCCGAGACCACCGCCGTGCCGTTCCCGTCGCCGCCCGTCGCGGCGCACGTCCCCGGTGGCGGCCACGACCTCGACCCGGCCGTCGGCGACCGGCTGCTCGACCTCTACGGCAGGGTGTCCGACCCCACCGATCCCCTGGCGCTGCGCGACCTCTTCCTCTCCAGGGTGGAGGCCGAGGTGGCGGGCGGGCGCCGCGGGGTCGCGGACCTCTGGCGGAGCAGCAGACCACAGAGGACGGTGACGGCAGAGGAGGTGCTCGGGTCGCGGACGACCGTGCGCTTCGTCAAGGAGCTGTTCAACTCCTACTTCCGCGACGACCTCTACGGACGGCTGCGCTCGGACCGGCACCTGATCCTGTCGTCTGGCTCGGTGGACGAGACGTGCTTCGGCCTGCCCGCGACGCTGCGCTCGTGCCTGTCCTACGCGCTGGACCGCGACTGGTACGGCTACTCCGACTCGCGCGGCAGGCGGGCGAGCCGGGAGGCCATCGCGGCGTTCGAGAACGCGACCGTGGCCGGGAGCCCCTACGACGTCGGCAACGTCTGCCTCACCCTCGGCGGGACGTTCGGGGTGAGCGCGGTGGCCGACTTCGTGCTGGCCTCCTCGACCGCGCACCGCCCCGAGGAGACCGCGCCCGCGCTGTGCGGGCTGCCCAACTACCCGCCGCTCATGGAGGCGGTGGCCAGGCGGTCCCCGGTGCGGCTCGTGCCGCTGGTGTGCGCCTCCGGCGGCGGCACCTCGTTGCGACCGCTCATCGAGCAGCTCACGCCCGCGACACCGCTGGTGCTGCTCCAGACCGTCACCAACCCGACGGGCACGGCCGTGGCGGAGGAGGAGCTGGAACGGCTGATCCGGGCCGCGGGTCCGCACACGACGATCGTGCTCGACGAGGCGCACGAGTGCCTCGGTCCCGTGCGGCGCAGCGCGCTGCGCGCCGATCCGCGGGTCGTGCGGGTGGTGAGCCTGTCCAAGTCGCTGTCCACGCCGGGGCTCAAGCTCGGCTGGCTGGTGGCGGGGCGGGACTTCGTCGACGAGTTCTACGAGTACGCCTCCACCAGCTACGGCAGCCCGGCCTCCGTCTTCTACCTGCTGATCGAGGTCATGGCGCGGATGGAGCGCTGGCGCGTCGAGGGGCTGGACGGCGTCGGCCGGGTGGAGCTCGCCGAGTTCGAGCGGACCTACGGGCTCACCGCGGAGTCGCTCGGGCGCGCCCACCGCTCGTACCTGTCCGACCGGGAGCGCCGGGACCGGGCGCTGGTGGTGCAGCGCGACCGGGCGGCGGAAGCCCTGCTGTCCCTGGACTTCGACGTGGTGCGGCCGACCCACTCGATCAACATCGCGGTGCGGCCGCACGGCTGCGACGACGGGTACCTGTGGTTCCGCGAGGCCCTCGCGGGCGCGTGCGTGGCCGTCTACCCGGCGATCCTCAACGGGTGCCTGAACGGCGGCTGGGTCCGCGTGTCCACCGCGGGCGAGCCAGGCGGCCTCACCGCGGCGATCCACGCGCTCCGGTCGCTCACGCGGGGCTGACCGCCCTCACCCCCGCCCGGTGACGAGGGCGCTGATCCGATCGACGACCAGCCGGGCCTCGTCGTCGTCGAGCGTGTCCGGGCTGAGGAAGATCCGCCGCTCGTGCGGGCGGATCCGGACGAGCACCGACGGTTCGCCGTCGGCGAGGCGCCGCGCCAGCTCGCGCGCGTCGAGGCCCGCCGTCGCGGGGTCCACCTCCAGGACGGCCCTGGGCACGGGTTGTCCCATCGAGTTGGGGAAGGAGCGCTCGGCGCGCACGCCGGGCAGCGCTCCGAGCCGGTCCACCCACGTCGCGACCACGGCGTCCATCCGTTCGAGGCGCTCGTCGTGGTCGGTCTCCAGGTACAGCTCCAGCGCGGCGACCAGACCGGCGATCTCCTCCTTGCCGACCTTCATCGCGCGGGCCAGCCTGGTGTGCGGGCTGCCGTGCCGGAAGCACGCGTCGACGAGGTCGGCCCGCCCGAGGATCATCCCGGACGCCTGCGGACCGCTGAGGTCCTTGCCACCGCTGAAGATGGCGAGGTCCGCGCCGACCTCCTCGGTGAAGTGCCACAGGTTCGTCGCGGGCGGGAGCAGCGCCGCGGCGTCGACGACCACCGGCACCCCGGCCTCGTGCGCGATGTCCACGGTCTCGCGCAGGCCGAGCGCCCCCTGCGCGAAGAAGTCGCCCGCCATGTACACGACGGCCGCGGTGCGGGCGCTCAACGCCGCCCGCAGCTCGGCCGCCTCGGTGCGCATGACGTTGCCGATCTCCACCAGCCGCACGCCGGTCAGCTCGATCGCCGGGTCCATCGGCATCCGGTGCGAGCGGTGGATGACCACCTCGTCCCGGTCGCCGAGGACGGGCAGCCGCGCGATGGCCACGTCGTCCGGGCCGGTGGCGCACGCGAGCGTCGCCAGGAACAGCCCGGCGGCGGACCCGTTGCACACGTAGGCGGCCTCGTTGCGGGTCAGCTCGGCGATGCGGGCGCCCGCGCGCCGGTGCAGCTCGAACATGTCCACGTAGGACCGTCCCGCGGCCGACATCGCGTCGAGGACCCGCTCGGCCATCAGCGAGCCGCCGAGCGTGGTGTACCTGCCCCTGGCGTTGACCACGGCGCGGAGGCCGAGGCGGGCGAAGGGGTCCACGTCCTGCCTCATCGGGCCGCGGTGTCGGTGGGTTCCGGCGCGACGGCCCGGACCGCGGACCCGGTGGCGTGGACGGGTTCGATCCGCACGGCCACCCGCACCTGGCCCGGTCGGTGGTACTTGAAGTCCTCGCCGGTGTACTTCCTGGCGAGGCGGTCGTTGAGCGCGTCGGCGTCGGTGAACTCGACGGTCGCCAGACCCCGGACCTCGACGTAGTGGTAGGGCCGCGCGGGGTCGAAGACGGTCACGCTCACCCTGGGGTCGCGGCGGATGTCGCGTTCCTTCTGCCTGCCCTGGACCGTCGCGAGCAGCAGGTGGTCTACTTCCCGCTCCACCCACACCACGCTGGAGTGCGGGCTGCCGTCGCGGCCGATGGTGGACAGCACAGCGAAGTTCGGCCCGTCGAAGAGGGCGCGGGCCGCGGCCGTGAGCACGAAGGTCATCCGCCGAGCATGGCCCAACACCCCCCGCACGTCGATCCTCGCGGACCGGTCACCGAACCGGTGCGGCGCGGGCGGTCCACCCGCGACCGGGCCGGAAGGCGTTGTCCGGCAACGGTCGTTGACGGTGGGGCCGGTCGCTGCTGATGCTGGTGCCCGGTACGACCGGGAAGGCGGCCCCATGGCGGCGATGCGGACGAGCACACGGCGGGCGCTGATCGCCAGCACGGTCGGCAGCACCATCGAGTGGTACGACTTCTACCTCTACTCCACCGCGGCGGCGCTCGTCCTCGGACCGCTGTTCTTCCCGTCCACCTCGACCTCCGCGAGCACGCTCGCGGTGTTCGCCACGTACGCGGCCGGGTTCGTGGCCCGCCCGCTCGGCGGGTTGGTGGTCGGCCACTTCGGCGACCGGGTCGGCCGCAAGTCCATGCTGGTGCTCACCCTGCTGATCATGGGCGTGGCCACGTTCGGCATCGGCCTGCTGCCGACCTACGAGCAGGTCGGCGTGTGGGCCCCGGTCATGCTGGTCGTGCTGCGCGTGCTCCAGGGCATCGGGATCGGGGGCGAGTGGGGCGGGGGCGTCCTGCTGGCCGTGGAGAACGCGCCGCGGGGCCGCCGCGGCCTCTACAGCAGCGGGCCGCTGATCGGCTTCCCGCTCGGTCTGCTGGCCAGCACCGTGGTGTTCGGCGCCGTGTCGACGCTGCCGCGCGCCGACCTGCTCGACTGGGGCTGGCGGGTGCCGTTCCTGCTGTCGGTGGTCCTCGTCGTGCTCGGCGTCTACGTCCGCGTCGGCATCGCGGAGACCCCGGAGTTCTCCGACGTCCGCGCCGCGGACCGGATCAGGCGGGTGCCGGTGCTCACCGTGCTGCGCACCCGGTGGCGGCACGTGGTGTGCGGGGCCCTCGCGGCGCTCGGGGTGGGGTCGGTGGTCTCGGTGTACACCGTCTACCTGCTGTCGTTCGCCTCCGGCCACAGCGCGGGCGGGAGCACCCTGCCGCTCACGGGCCTGGTGGTGGGCGCCGGGTTGCAGTGCGTGTCCGTGCCGCTCTACGCGGCGCTGTCGGACCGGGTGGGCCGCAAGCCGGTCATGGTCTTCGGCTACCTGGTGACCGCCGCGACCGCCGTGCCCGCGATGACGTGGCTGACCTCCGACGACCCGTTCCTCGTCGTGCTGACGTTCGTGCTGGCGATGACGGTCGGCCACGGCGCGGCGTACGGCTGCCTGGCGGCGTTCCTGGTCGACCGGTTCCCCGCCGACACCCGCTACTCCGCCATCGCGGTGACCTACCAGGTGGGCGCGACGGCCTCCAGCTTCGTCCCGCTCGTGGCCACCGCGCTCGTCGGCGGGGTGGAGGGCTCCTGGCCGGTCGCGGCGCTGTTCATCGGCATCGCGTGCACCGCCTGCCTCGCCGTGCTGCTGGCGCCCGCGGCCACAGCGGCGGGCGAACCGGTGCGGGACAGGGAGGTCGCGGGGTCGACCGTCGGCTGAGGGGTGTCAGCCCGCCTCGGCACCCGCGTCCTGCGCCGGGTACACCGTCGGGTCCTCCAGCGGCAGCCTCAGCCACGACAGCATCTGCCGGAGCTGGTGGTAGGCGGCCAGCCTGCGCTCGTCGCTGTCCTCGGCCTCGGCCGCGGCGACGGGTTCCCACAGCCTGTGCACCATCACCGGGCCGAGTTCCAGCAGTCCCCCGCTCCCGCCGGTGGCCCACTTCGCCAGCACGTAGCGGGCGATGGCACCGACCGGGATGTCGAGGTTCTCCGACATCCCGCGCACCGTCGTGAGCGGATCGAGCAGCCCGTACGAGACGACCTCGGCCTTGAAGTTGGCGTGCGGGTCGTCGTCGGGCCACGTGGCCCGCCAGCGGCGCAAGCGCACCACGGGCTCGTCCCCGTCCCAGTCCTCCACCCCGGTCACGGCGGACCGCCTCCCGTGCGTCGTGCGCTCATCCGGTGCGGTCGGATTCGCCGCGGTTGGCCAGGTCCTCGGCCAACCGCTCCAGGTTGGCCACGAAGTCGCCCCACGAGTAGGCGCACTCGCGGGCCACCGCGATCACGCGGTCCACGCAGTGCGCCGGAACGCCCTCGGTCAGCCACGCCCACTCCTGCTGGTCGATGCTGTGCGTGCTGAGCAGCCGCAGCAAGGTCCTGCCGACGTCGTTGAGCCGCAGCGACGGGTCCCTGCGGAGGCTCTCCAGCAGCAGCGACTGCTCGGCCGGGGTCACCCGCCGCGGCGCGGCGTCGCGTCCCACCGCGGGGGCGCCGCTCACCCGCGGACGCGGGTCGCGCTGCCTGGGCAGCAGGGGATCCTCCCCGCGCCGGAGCCGGTCTCGCACGTCGCGCGCGGTCTCCGGCGAGATGGCGGCGTAGCGAGCGATCTCCCGCAGGGAGGCCTCGGGGTGGTCCTCGATGAAGGCGGACGCCGCCTGCCTTCCCTCGGCCCCGTCCACCGGCCGCACCCTGCCGTCCCGGCCGATCCTGCTGTCCAACTGCGCGACGCGAGCGGTTGGACGGCGCCGCAGCGCGGCCACGGTCGTGGCCGACAGACCGGCCACGAGCGCGATGGCCCGGTCCGACCACTCCGGCCGGAACCCCATGATGCGCGACGCCGCTGCCTTCCGGTCGGCCAGCGTCAACGGCAGTCCGTGCGAGACGTTCTCCGACACGGCCAGGACGAACGCGTCGCACTCCCCGCCCTCGAAGAAGCACACCTCGATCTCGTGGCGCCCCTGCATCTGGGCGGCTCTCAGGCGGTGCACGCCGTCGATCACCCGCATGGTCCGCTTGTCCACCACGATGGGCGGCAGGTCTGCCTGCACCTCCGACAGCACCCTGGCGTGCTCGGTGTCCTCACCCGCCGACCTCGGTGAACCCGCGACGACCAGCGACTCGATCGGCACGACGGTGGCCGCGTGCAGCGTGCCCGGTCTGGTGCTCCCCGTCCCCCGGAACGCCTTCCCGCTCGGCCTGGACGTCCTTCCCGCGTGTGTCATCTGAACTCCCGCTCGACGTGCGTGACGGTGTGCGACGGTCCGAACCGGACACGGACGGGCGGCTCGGCGGCGGGGTCACGCGGGTGCGGCGGGGGCCTGGGGCGGACGGTGCTTCCGGGGCGCCCGCGGCGACCTCCCAAGAATCGCCAATCGATTCACGGCCCTGCCCGGAGGCACACTAAAGAGAACAGCAGTTTCATCACTTATTCTCCACCAAGAGAAATACGCGAGCCTGCACAAGGCACTACCCGGACACTTCGTAAGCCAATTTATCCAAGTCCCGAGCATAGCGACTTGACCAATGCAGGCAATAAGCCGAACGGCGGACAGCGGTTTACTCCTATTCGCGACCGAAGTAACGCTTCACGGCAGAGTCGCGAGAGTGCCGCCCCGGCCAAGGCCACGAACCTCAGACACATCCGCAGATGGGTATCGATTCGCAGACGTCCAGCAATCCGCAATGACTTGCCCGTTATTCGCGGAGGCACCATGAACTTTCGGCATCTTTCCCGACTTCTTCAGCGGACGGCCCGACTTTGCCGCACCGACCGCACCCCTCTATTCCACGCGACGCGTGCTCCACTCGACCCGGAGTTCACCACCAGCGGTGAATTCCTGTTTGCCGGGATCCGCTCGGGGGTACGACCCGCCACCACCACATGATCAGCTTAGGACCAGGGCCCCTGGCCCGTGGGACACGCTCTTCGGTTCACCGAAGCCGGTGGCCGGTGCGGGGACCGCGACCGGGCAGGCTAGTTTGCTCCGGTGAGTCTCCTCGACGACGTGGCCGAACGCGACGGCTGGCGGTGCTGGGTGTGCGACGAACCGGTCGACCCCGACATGTCCGTGAACGACGCACGGGGGCCCAGCGTCGACGCCAGGACCGCCGACCGGAAGGCCAAGGTCGCCGAACGGCTCGCGCACCGCGGGTGCAACACCCGCAAGGGCGCGGTCAAGGTGGTCATCGCCTGGCCGGACCGCCTGCACGTCGTCGAGCCCGCGCCGCTGATCACCGTCGCCGGACGGCTGGAACGCAAGGGGGGCCGCGAGATGGTGGCCCGCTGTCCCACCGAACAGGACGCCCACGAGGCCGCGGACTGGCTGGTGGACCGGTTCTCCCGCCTGGTGCCGGGGCTGCCGGTGACCGCGACCGTCGAAGCGGGCGGCGGCCAGTTCCTCGTCGTCCTGGCCACCGGCCGCCGCTGACCCCGCCGACCGGCCCTCCCGGACGCACGAACGACCGACCGCCCGCCCGCGCGCGGAGAACACCGAACAAGCCCGCCGACCGCCCCCGGACGCACGACCGACCGCCGAGGTCGCCGACACCCTCGACGACGCGGGCGACGCGGGCGACCCGCGCGCCGCGCTCGGCCAGCACGACCACGCCCGCGAAGCCTGGCCGGAAGCCCTTGCCCTGTACCGGGAACAGGTGCCCGACGCCGAGCGGGAGCGGTGGCAGCTCGGCGGGCCCGGTCCACGGAGGACCGGTCCCCGGCCCCGCGCCGTGGTCCGGGGCGAACCCGGCGGGTCACACGGTGGCGGGCTCGCTGAACAGGTCGCCGGTGATGGACCTGGTCCGGCCGTCGTCGTCCCTCACCAGCGACGGCACCGGGTCCACCGGGGAGGGCGCGGTCCACGGCGACCGCGCGGGGACGTCGGGCGGCTGGGCCGCCGGACCGGTGTCGGGTCGCCAGCCCGCCACGAGGCCGTCGAGGAACGCGAAGCGCTGCGGCGCCTGAGCCCTCAGGCGGTCCGGGTCGAGGAAGTAGACCATCGCGGTCTCGGCCAGGTCCTCGTCCGGGTTGGTGGCGCCGTAGCCCGTGGTGGGCGGCTCACCCGCGAAGTCGGGCCCGCCGTCGGGCGTCCACGTGCCCACCCTGGCGCTGAAGTCCGCCAGCTCGGCCGACAGCGCCGCGGCGATGCGCTCGGCCCTCGCCTCGGCCGGCTCCACGCCCCGCCGCTCGAAGACGTCGGGGTGCCGGGCCGCGAGGTCGGCGATGGCCGCGGCGTGCTCGGGCGCGGTCCCGGCGAAGGTGGAGACGCCCAGGACGTGCGACTCGATGGACTCCTTGAAGTCGTCCGCCGCGTTCCTCGTGTTCTGGTGCGGCGGCTCGGCGCCCGCGGCGAGCACCGGCTTGCCGTCGGTGTCCCGGGTGCCGAACCTCGCGGTGTACTCCGGGAGCGCGTACTGGAGCAGACCGTGCGCCAGCTCGCGGGTCGCCGTCGCCTCGACCTCCCCGGCGCCGCCGCCGAAGGAGTTCCCGACCACGGCCATCGGGTAGAGGGTGACCGTGGTGTGCGAGGCGATGTACTCGCCGGTGGCCAGCAGGAACGGTGACGTGCCCCTGATGGCCCGGCTGACCGCGCCGACGGTGGTCAGCTCCTGCGGGTGGCCCGCGCGGGTGGAGCTCTCCCGTGCCGCGCCGAGGATCGGCTCGTAGTGGGCCAGGGCGTCCTGGAGCCCCTTGAGCTCCCTGGGGTCCCACCCGCGGGCCGTGACCTTGTCCAGGTTGGCCCGGCTCGTACCGGGGTGGGACTCCTTGACCGCGGAGGCACCCGCGGTGGAGTCGACCTCGATGCCGTACTTCTCGGTGATGTCCGCCATCACCCGCCGGGCCTCGGCGGTCACCACCACCGGGTCCGCGTCCTCCGGGACGGCGACCCGCTCGGTGGCGGGCGCGTGGGGCGGCCGCGGGTACGCCTCGGCGTCGGCGCGGGCGGGCGCGTTCGGCGCCGCCACGTCCTGGCCGGTGATGCGCGCGTGGTGCTCGGCGACGGTGGCCGGGTCGGCGAACATCGCGGCCAGGTCGCGCATCCTCCGCGCCACGTCGTGGTTCCCGGCGTACTGGAAGTGCCTCCCGTCGCCCGTCAGCTCGATGCCGTCCGCCCCCCGCTGGAAGCGGTCGGTGAACGCGTTCGGGCCCTTCCTGGTGGCCCCGTCGCGGTCGACGTACGTGCTGTCGGGCGTGTAGGACGAGAAGTCGGCCTGGTAGTACTGGTGGAACTCGTCGAAGAGCTTCCTCGGGTTGTCCGGGTTCGTGCCGTCGACCTTGCCCGCGAGGTCGTGGATGAAGATGAACGCCTCGTCCGCGGTGATCTTGCCGCGCAGGTGGAAGCCGAACGGGTCGGAGTCCACGATCGCCCTCGCGGCGGCGAACTCGCGCTGGTTGGCCCACAGGCCGCGGTAGCGGTCCATCATCTCGACGGCGAGCTTGTGCTCGGGCTCGCGGTCGTGCCTGCCCTGGCCGTCGCCGAACTGGTTCTTCGCGTTGTTCTTCTCGATGTCGTGGAACAGGATCGCCTTGGCCAGCGCGTCGACCGGGATGAGCCGGGCGTCCGCGTCCTCCGCGGCGGTGAGCTTGAAGTACTGCCCCAGCACCATCTGCGAGTGCTCGTAGAAGGTGAACGGCGTGGTGTGGCCCGCCGCGCGTCCCGGCGTGAGCTGCGGAGCGGTGGCGACCTCGTCGAACTTCCGGTCCAGCTCGCCGAACCGCGCGATCAGCTGGTCGACGACGGCGTGCGGGTCCCGGTCGGGAGCGTTGATGCTCGCGCTGAGGTCGTCCCCCGCCGCGCGCTGCGCGTCGAACACCTGGCCGCGCTCGGCGTTCCACTGGAAGTAGGAGTTGAGGAACGGGTCCGCGCCCTCGGTCCTGGTGTTGAAGTCCAACGCGGCGCGGTCGGAGTCGGCGGCGACGAGCGCGCCGATCTCCGCCTGGGTGGCGATCTCGGGCACCCTGGCCATGAGCGCGTCGACCTCGGCCGGGTCGACGCGGTCGAACGTGAACGTGGCCAGGGCGAGGCCCGCGCGGGCGCGGGCGTTGTTCGCCACGGCGTTGGCCATCGTGTCGCGGAACGACTGGTCGGCCAGTGCCAGCGCGGGGTCCGTGCGCAGCGCGGTCCCGATGTCGTTCGACAGCGCGGGCAGCACCTCCGCGGACACCACGGACTTGAGGTCGTCCGGGCTGCTGGTGAGGAGGTCCTGCCCGGTGAAGGCGTCGAGCGCGCCGGTGACGACCGGCTTGAGCACCTTGTTCTCCGCCACGGTCGCCAGCAGGTCGGGGTCGATGGCCACCTGCGCGGTCGGCGCGGGGCGCGCGGCCATGTTCGCGGCCACCTGCCTGCCGAACTCCGCGCCACGGGGACCGCTGAGCCAGCCGCCCTTCTTGCCGCCCTTCGCGAGGGCGTCCAACCCGTCGAGGTTGCCGAGTTCCTGGCGGACCGCGGCGTCCATGTCGACGCGCAGCTGGTCGGCGATCCGCCCTCGGCTGGCGTCGTCGAGCAGCGCCAGGCTCGGGTGCGCCCTGACCTTCGCGGCGAAGTCGGTCGCGATCCGGTCCGCCACCTCGGCGGTGAAGTCCCGCTGGGGCCCGCTCTTCGCCCTGAACCCGTCGCGGATGAGGGTTCGCAGCTCCGCCTTGTCCTGGACCGGTCCCTTGACCTGCTTGACGGCGGCGTCGACGTTCTTCGCGGCGTCCCTGGCGGCGTCGGAGACGGTCTGGTCGAGCGCCCGCTGGTAGGCGGCCTGGTCGACGGACGGGACGCCGTTGCCCGCGAGGTGGGTGCGCAGCGCGGCGGGGCCGGTGGACAGGACGTCGTCGGTGATCTTGCGGACGTTGACCGACGCCGGTCCCACCTCGTTGAGGAACTGGTTGAGGCGCTGGACGCGGGCGTCGAAGCCGAGGTCCTTCGGCCCCGCGGCCTCGGAACCGGGACGGGGGTTGGGGATGGACTCGTGGTCGGGCTCGATCCGCGCGTCGTCGGTGCGGTTCGCGGCGCCCTGCTTGACCTGCTGCCAGGTGACGTCGTGCTCGCGCAACCGGGTGGCCATGTCGTGCAGCCCGTGCGCGTCGTTGCGGAAGCCGTCGAACTTCCACGAGCCGTCGGACTCCTGCTTCCAGGTGAACCACGGGTCGTAGGCCTTGCCGACGGCGTCGCTGCGGAAGTCCGGGCTCAGGCCCACCTTGCCCTTCATCTCGGTGAGGGGCGTGACGCGGCCCGCCAGCGACTCGTGGGCGAACCCGGCCGTGGGGTTGGCCGGGTAGCTGGTCAGCGAACCGGGTTCGGCGTTCTTGATCAGCTCGGCGAGGTGGTCGCCGCCGATGCCGAACTGGTTGGGCTCGCCGCGCTGGTCGACGTTCACCGTCGGTCCGGCGACGCCCTCGATCTTCGTCTCGGTGGTGATCTTGTTGAACGTGTCCAGCGGGACCAGGAACGACCGGAGCACGGGGCGCTTGATGATCGAGGGGTTCTGGAGGTCGGGCTTGCCGCCGTCGGTGTGCTCGTACTTCGTCAGCCACTGCAACGCCCGCTGCGGACGACCGGCGCCCGCCCACAGCGGGCCGTCGCCCTTGCCCGTGGAGAAGGTCAGGTCACCGGTCTTGGGGTCCTGCTGGATGTCCTTCCACTGCGACGTCGGCTTGCCGTCGGCGTCCGGGGTGATCGTCTGGGGGTTGACGACCGCCGTGTAGATCCGGACCTGGTGGCGGCCCGCGATCGTCTCGATCTCGAACTCGCCGCGGTTGACCGTCTTCAGCACGCCCTCGTGCCGGATCGTGGTCGGACCGGGGTAGGACACACCGGGGCGTCCGATGTGGACGTTCTCCTTGGTCGCGTGGTAGCGCGCGCCGTCGCCCGTGACGCCGTTCTCGACCACGTGCACCGGGAGGCCGGTGATCGGGCCGTGCGAGGTGAACCCCCCGTCCGTTCCCAGCACGTGCACGCGCACCCCGGCCGCCGCCGCCACGTCGGCGATCGTCGCCGACGACGTCACGGCGTTCACCTCGTCCACCAAGGCCTGCCGGGCGTCCGGCGAGTTCGGCGCCAGCGTCACGGCGATCGACTCGACGAGGCTGGTGCGCGTGTCGACGGCCCCGACGTCGAAGGCGTAGCCGCCCTGCACGTTCAGCGCGTCCTCCTGCGCCCGCGTCACCTTCGCCCCGTCGGGCGACGGGGCGTTGGGCGGCGCCAGCGGCGAGTCGTAGGACGCCGACGGCGGCGCGGCGTTGGGCGAGGCGAGCGCGTCGGCGCGGGTCTCGATCAGCCACAGGTTGCGCGGCTTGATCTCCATGGTCGGCGAGTCGATGCCCGCGGTCATGGGGCCGTTGTCGGCGACGACGCGGCCCTTGCCGTCCTGGTGCTGGAAGATCGGCTTGGCCGCACCGGTCTCGCGGTACTCGTCCTGGAGGCCGAGGAAGTGGCCGACCTCGTGCGCGAGCCGCCTCGGATCGGTGTCCACGGGCCAGTTGAGCTGGTTGGCGCGGCCGTCGGGGCCGGTGATGGCGATGTGGCCGTGGGCGTCGGCGGGGTTGGCGGTGAACTCGACGGTGACGTGGAGCTGGTCGCCGCCGGGCAGCCGGTGGCCCTGGTTGAACACCGATTCGACGCCCGCGACCGTGCGCGCCTTGACCGCGTCGACCTGGGCCGGGGTCGCGGTGCTCGACGGGTCGAGGAACACCTTGACGGTGAAGTCCTGCACCGTCACGCCGTCGACGTCGACGCTGCGCCTGTCGTAGGCGATCGGGCCGCGCCACGCCGTGAAGTCGACCTTGCCCGGTGCGATCGTGCTCGTGCTGAGCAGGCCGCCGTCCTCGGACCGCACGGTGCGGACCGGTGCGCCGGCCCTGGCGGCGAGGACGTCCTGGGAGGACACGGGGTTGCTCGGGCGCGACCAGTCGGCGCTCGGGGCGTCGCTGTGCCGCCAGGACTGGTCGGACAGGATCGGGTGCGGGGCCCGCGGGCCGGAGGCCGTGATGACCGTGTCGGTGACCTTGACCGACTTCGGCGCCTCGGGCGGCACGTAGCCCTCGGGGCGCTCCAGGTCCCAGTCCACGTGGACGTCGGCGCCGTCGGGACGGCCGCCCTCGGCGATCGCGACGTCGACCGCCCCGGCGAGCGTCGCGTCCAGCGCGGCCTTGACCGCGGGGGCGTTCGCGCCGGACACCTCGACCACGGGCGGCAGGTAGCCGCGGTCGGCGCGCTTGCCCGCGGACTCGGCGAGGTCGGCGGCGAGCGCGTCGACGGTGGCCGACTGCTCCGGGTTCAGCGCCGTCGTACCGGGTGCGAAGTCGAACGACCGCTCCGGTGACGGGCCGCGCGGGGCGGGCGCGGGTGCCGCGGACGGCGACGGGGTGGCGGTCGGGACCGGCGGCGCGCCACCGCTCGGCGGCGCGGGGGGCGGGGTGGAGCCGCCCGCCACCGGCGGTGCGGGGGTGTTGAACGCCTCGACCTGCTGGTCGACGCCGGTCTTGGCGTCCCACCACGCCTGCTGCCGGGCGTCGGCGGCGTTCCTGGCCCGTTCCAGTGCCTGCTCGGCCTTGGCGATCCGGTCGGCGACGTCCTGCTGGGCGCCGACCGCGGTGTCGAGGTCGGCGTTCGCCAGGTCGAGCAGGTCCTGCAACCGCTGGGCCTCGTCCTTCGCGGTCCGGAGCCTGCCGTTCTCGGTGTCGAGGGTGTTCCGCGCGGTGTCGAGGTCGGTCACGGCGGTGGCGTGGTCGGTGTCGGCCTCCGCGACGGCGACGGCCGCGGCGTTCACCTCGGCGACGGCCAGGCCCTGGTCGACCACGGCCTGGTCGAGCTCGCCCCTGGCCTCGGTCAGCGCCGTGGTGAGGCCGTTGAGCCGTCCCCGTTCGGTGGTCAGCTCGATCGTGGCGTCCGACAGTTCGCCCGCCAGTCGGGGGCCGACCGGGTCGGGCTGGGCCAGTTGCCCCTCGACCGGGGCGGGGCGCGGGGCGTTCAGGTGGGTGTCGAGCGCCGTCTGGGCGGCGGCGGCCCTGGCGTTCGCGTCGGTGACGGCGGCTGTGGCGGCACCGACCTCCGCGGTGAGGTCGGCGACCGCGGCGGTGTGCGCGGTCACGGCGGCGTCGGCGTCGGCACGGGCCGCGGCGGCGAGGTCGGCACGGGCGGTCGCGGCACCCCTGGCCTCGGCCAGGGTGGCCACCTCGGTGGCCGCGTCCGCGACGGCCCGCGCCGCGGTGTCCGCGTTCGCCCGGAGAGCGGGCAGGCTGTCGCGGACCGCGGTGAGGTTGTCGTCCGCGGTGGTCGCGGCGCCCTGCCGGGTGGCGACGTCGGCGTTCGCGGTGGCCAGGTCGGGGGCCAGCCGGTTGATCGTCTCGTCGGTGGCGTGCCGGACGGCGTCGGAGGCGACCTCCGCGGCGCGCCAGGCCGCCGCCGCGTCCTTCACCCCGGTCTGCGCGGTGTCCAGCGCGGGCGGCAGCGGCTTGCCGAGCGCGGTCTCCACCTCGGGCGCGGGCATCCGCACGCGGGCCGCGGCGGGCACCTGGAGGTCGACCACGCCGACGCGCCCGCCGCCGAGGTCGGCCACGACCCGGTACTCGACGTCGTAGGTGACCAGGCCGGAACGGCCCTGCGGCTTGAGGTTGGCGACCCTGTTGTCGGTCGCGCCGCCGGAGGTGGCGGAGCTGTCCTCGCTCGCGTGCCTGCCCTCGACGCCGCCGGTGGAGAAGCCCACGTCGGGGTTCTTCGACGACACGCCGCCGGAGGCCGCGCCGAAGGAGACGTCGCCGGTCTCGCTGTGCTTGGACTCGCTGGAGGTCGTGGTGACGGTGGTCCTGGGGTTCTCCAGGTTGACGCCGTCGCTGAGGCCTTCGAGCCGGGGGTTGACCAGCTTGGCGTAGACCTTCACGTCGGCGTGCGTGCTCGCGGTCAACGCGGCCTCGTGCAGGCCGGGCACCTCCAGCGCACCCGTGAGCATGCCGGGCAGGTTGGGCTGCAACGACTCCGAGCTGAGCGCGGAGTGCAGGGCGTTCATGGAGCCGGTGCCCTTGCCGGTGATGCCCCGGTTCGCGCCCGCCGCGGTCAGCGCGCTGACCGCGGCCTCCCGCAGCGCCTGCGCGCCGCGCAGGTTCTCCACCGACGCGGACGGCGGGAGCACGGCGGGGGCGGCGGTCGGGGTCGCCGGGCTGGGGTTGGCCTGCCAGGCGTTCGCCGTGGCGGGGGCGCCCTGCGCGGCCGGGCGCGGCGTGGTGGTCGGGGCGAACGCCGCCGTGTTCGCGGGCGTCGCGCCCGCGACCTTCTGGTTGTCCGCGAGCACCCGCACGGACATGTCCTGCGGCGGGCCGCTGGTGGCGCGGCCGACGACCTGGTTCCCCTTCTCCACCACCAGTTCGAAGGTGACCGGCACGGTGTACCTGACAGCGGGACCGCTGCCCGCGCGCAGGTGGCCGACCTGCTCGGTGGTCGAGCCGGTCGTGGAGTTCGAGTGCGCCTGGCCGAGGGTGGCCGATGCCACGGCACCCGCGGAACCGGACAGGTTCGGGTTCCCGGTCGCGGGCAGACCGCTGCCGGGGACCCTGAGACCGACGCTCCAGCCCGTGCCCCTGCCCTGTCCCTGGGAGAACTTGGCGGTGCCGGTGGTGGTGTGCTCCATCTCGACGCCGTCGTTGACGACACCGTCGAACGCGGGCGTGCCCAGCGTCGCCTTCAGGGTCACCTGGTAGGTGTCCTTGCCGAACACGCCGGGGTCGTGGACCAGCAGCGGCACACCGCCGTCGAGCGCGCTGTCCACCAACGCCTTCACGCTCGCGTCCGACGTGAGGTCGGTGAGGCGCTGGAGGTTGTTCATCGAGTCCTTGAGGACCGACGGCGGCATCAGGTCGGTGCCGAGCGCGCCGAGGTTGGTCCTCAGCTCGGGCACCAGGCCCGACAGGTTCGGCACCGACTCGACCAGGCCGAGGCCGAGCGCGCCCGGCTCGCCGGGCTTCAGCGTCGCGGGCGGGGTCATCGCGCCCATCGGCGGCGTGGTGTGGGCGGGCAGCGGGGGCAGCAGCCCCATGCCGCGCGCGGTGTCCTCGCTCACCCGGACGAAGACGCCGCCCGGCAGCGTGACGACGGAGGCCGAGCTGCGGGGTGTGCCCCCGTAGAGGGTGTTGCCCGAGCGGCTCTCCCCCACGACGGTGACGTCGGCGTCGAGCTGGACGAGCACGGTGCGCCCGCCCGCCGGGGTGACCCGGTTGCGGTCGACGCTGCCGCCGATCTCGGTGGCCTCGGTGGACGACGTCGACCACGGCGTCCACTTCGCGGTGGCGCCGATCGCGCCCGACCCGGTCGCGCCGGTCGCGGGCTTCATCGGCGTGTTGACGCCCGCGGTGAGGTCGACCGACCGGGCGCCGGTCTTGCCGTCCCCGGCCTTGGCACCGCCGGTGCTGGCGTTCTCCGTGCCGGTGTCGTCCGAGATGGACACCAGCTTCGGGTTGTTCAGCGACACCGACACGCCGACGGCGCCGGTGCGGTCGGCGACCCGGCGGCCGTACCTCATCCCGCCCTCGGTCACGCCCTTGTCCACCAGCGTGCGCAGGTTGGCCTTGATGCTCTCCGGGCTGAACAGCTTGTCGATGCGGTTGCGGGCGTCGGTGCCCGGCACGCCCAGCGCCGAATCGCCGCCCGCCGCGGTGTTGAGCGCCGCGATGGCCTGGTTGCGCACCGCCTCGGTGTTGGCGACGGCCTCGACGTGCAGCCACGGTTCGACCGCGGGCTTCGGCGAGGTGAGCACCGTGCTGATGGTGGTGTTCGGCGGTGCGGCGGCCACGGTGGCCGCGCCGGGGGCGAACACGGCCGGGTCGGACGTCATGGCGGAGCTGTCGGACACCCAGAGGTTGACCGTGCCGGTGATCGCGGGCAGCGCGACGGCGTTCGCGGGCGCGGGCCCGCCCGCGGTCTTCGCGACGGTGGTGGGCTCCGGGACCTTCAGGAACGGCGAGCCGGGCGTGACCCGCTTGACCCACGAGCGGTTCTGGGTGAACTTCGTGACCTCGACGTCGAACGCCACGTCGTGCTGGAACAGCTGGGAGTTCGGGCTGCCGACGTTCAGGGCGGTGCTGCTGACCGTCGGGCCCGCGGCGTTCTTCGTCGAGGTGGAGCTGGTGTACTTCGCGCCCGCGGCGGGCGCCGGGCTCGCGCTGGTGCTCCCCGTGGTCGAGGGGATGACGACCTTGCCCTCGACGCCCGCGCTCCAGCCCTTCTGCGTGGTGGTGGAGCTGTCCAGCCTGGGGCCGGTGGACGCGGCGCCGCGGACGTTGCGGGCGTCGGCCTGGCCGAGGTGCACGGGGTTGGTGAGCCTGGCCTTGACCGTGACGTTGACGTACTCGTTGGTCGCCAGGCCCTGCTTCTTCAACCGGACCTGCACGCCCGGTCCGAGCAGGCTGTCCATCTGGGACTTCAGCGCGGTCGGCGACAGCTCCGTGGTCAGCTTGCGCTGGTTGGCCATCTGGTCGGCGAGGTCGGAGGCGTTCCGCCCGGTGTCGCGCGGGGCGCTGTTCGGGTCGGCGAAGCTCGGCAGGAAGCTGTCGAAGCCGGGCAGGCCGCGCAGCGCGTCCTCGACCTGGCCCTGCACCTGGTTGGCGGGCGCGAACTGGCCGACCTTGACGTTGCCCGCCGCGGCGGCCGCCGCCAGGTACGGCGGGGCGAAGCGCGGGGTGGGGGTCGGGGTGGTCAGGTCCGGCGAGGTGCCGGGCGGCACCTGGAGACCCGCGCTGCTCGCCTCGGGCACGCCCAGCCGCACGTAGCTCGTGGCGGGCACGGTGATCGTCGCCCCGTGCGGGGTCTGGACCTCCAGGTTCACGGTGACCTTGTAGAGGCCGGTGTCGCCCTTGATCTGGACGCCGGTCCTCACCGACGAACCGGTGCCCGCGTGGGACGACTCGGTGGTCCTCGCCGAGTACCCGGCGGTGACGCCCGCCGTGCCGCCGACCTGGGTGGGCGCGACCGCGCCGCCGCCGACGCCCACGGTGACGTCGAACCCGCTCTTGGTGGACGAGGACAGACCGGTGCTCGTCGCGGTCGACTCGTGCAGGCGCAGCACCGTGGTCGGGTTGGTGCCGACCAGTTCCGCGCTGACCGGGGTGGCCCTCATCCGCACCACGCCCGCGCGGCTGCCGTGCGGGCTGACCAGGTCCGGCGACACGACCCAGCCGTTGAGCGCCGGGCCGAGGTTGTCGCGGATCGTCGTCGGGTCGAGGAAGTTCCGCAGCGCGGTGCGGCCGGGCGCGCCGAGCCGGGTGATCGACGGGTGCAGCTGCGCCGCGACGGTCGCGAACGCCAGGTCGGTGTCGAGGTCGACCACGGCCTCCGGCGCCGGGTGCTCCAGCGCCGCGCCCCAGCCGTTGGCCGGGACGACCGGCGTCGGCGCCACGGCGGGCGGTGTCATGGTGGAGAGGTCGTCGGGGATGTGCAGCGTCACGTCGACCGGCGAGGCGGGCGTGGACGCGACGGTGACGGGCGTGCCGACCGGGTTGTTCCGCGCGTCGGCCAGCGACACGGTGTAGGTGACCGGGACGACCGCCTCGACCGAGCCCTCGCCGGAGCGGATGGCGCGCTGGTCGGTGGTGGCCGTGCCCGCCGTGGTGGACTCGACCGGCCTGCCCAGCGGCACGCTGACCGACGCCGCACCGTACGGCCCGACACCCGCGGAGACCACGCCGCCGACGCCGACCGTGGCCGACGTGCCTGCCGTGCCCGTGTGCGCGGTCGCGTTGCCGCTGTTCACGGTCATGTCGACCTTGGTCTTCGTGTCCGGCACGGTGAGCGCGGTGCTCGGGCCGAGGGTCGCCTTGACCGTCGCCTCGTACCAGTTCCGGCCGACCTTGATCGGGAACTTGCGGCCGGTGTCGAGGAACGACTCGAAGTTCTGGTGCAGCGCCGTCTCGACGTCGTTCACCCCGACCGGCGTCACCCCCGGCCTCGACGGCAGGAGCCCGTTCACCGCGGCCGTGACGCGCGCGCCGCCGTTGACGGTGGAGGCGGTGATGGTGCCGAGGGCCTGGTTCTGCTGGATGAAGGCGGGGAGGTTGCCGCGCGACGGCAGCACCGGTGTGGGGACGGGCGGCGGGGTGGGTGCCGGGGTTGGGGTGGGGGCGGGTGCTGGGGTGGGTGAGGGTGCTGGGGTGTTGGTGGGCGGGGTGGTCGGGGTGACCACCAGCATCGGGACCACCTGCGGCTGGGCCGGGGTGGTGCCGAGGATGTTCTGGAGGAACTTCGGGGCGTTCGGCGGGGTGGGGTCGGTGGTGCGGCTGTCCTGGAAGTCGTGGACGGTGGCCGACGGGCCGGACGGCTTGGGTGCGGGGGTGCTCGGTGCCGGGGTGCTCGGTGCGGGTTGGGTGCCGGCCGGTGGGGTGGTCGGGGACGGCTGGGTGGTGGGAGTTGCCGGGGTCTGCTTCGGGGACTGCGTGTCGGCGGGTGGGGTTCCGACGGGGGTGGTCGGTGGAGGCGTGGCCGGGGCGGGCGCGGGCGGGTTCGCCGAGGTGGGCGAACTGGCGGCCGGTGCGGGTGGGGTGGTCACCGGCGAGGTGTTCGGCGTTTGTTGCGCGGCAACAGGAGCCGCCGGGGCAGGTTGGGTGCTGACCGGCGGACTGCTGGGCACCTGCTGCGCGGCGACCGGCGTCGCCGGAGCGGGGGTGGGCTGGGCTGTCACCGGCGGACTGTTCGGCGTCTGCTGGGCAGCGGCCGACGTCGTCGGGCCAGGAGTGGGTGCCGGAGCGGGGGCAGGTTGGGTGCTGACCGGCGGGGTGCTCGGCGTCTGTTGCGCGGCAACAGGAGCCGCCGGAGCAGGTTGGGCGCTGACCGGCGGACTGCTGGGCACCTGCTGCGCGGCAATCGGCGTCGCAGGTGCAGAAGCGGGTGCCGGAGCAGCGGCGGGCGCGGGGCTCGGGGTGGCTGGGGCCGGAGCCGGGGTGGTCGGAGCGGGAGCTGGGGACGCGGCGGGTGCGGAGGGTGGGGTGGCTGCGGCTGGCTTGGGTGATGGTGCTTCTGTCGCCGCTGGTGGGGCGCTGGCCGGCTTGGGTGGCTGGGTGTCGGTGGTCGGCGGAGGCGTGTTGGGCACCGGGGCGGGCGATGGCTGAGTCGCTGCGGGCAGGGGTGCTGCCTTTGGCGACTGCGTGTCTACCTGCGGGGCCGGGCTCGGGGTGGTGACCGCCGGAGACGGTTGCGGGACCAGCGGCTTCGGCGAGGGCTCGGCAGCGGGCTTCGGCTGGGTGTCGGCCGGTGCGGTGGATGCCGGGGCAGGCTGAGTGCCCGCCGGCGCGGTCAACACCGGAGCAGGCTGAGTGCCCGCCGGCGCGGTCGACACCGGAGCCGGTGCGGTCGGCACCGGTGGTGTGGCGCCGGATTGCGGGCCGAATCCGGCTGGACCGCCGGACTTCGTCGCGTCGGTGGGTGCGGTCGACAGCGGTGGGGTGGTGCTCGGCTGTGAGGTGGTGCTCGGCTGTGGGGTGAGGCCGCCCAGGCCGCCGGACTTCGGCGGTGCCGGCGAGACCGGTGGCGTGGTCTCGGGCCTGGGCAGGGGGGTGCCCGGCTTGTCCACCGGGGCCTTGGAGATCGTGCCGTCGCCGGTTGGGCTGGTGGCCAGGTCGAAGGAGCCCTTCGACATGCCGGGCGCGGTGAACTTGCTGCTGCGGTCCGTCGGCTGGCCACCCGGTGCGGCAGCGCCCGCTCCGGGAGCCATCGGGGCGGCTCCCGGCTGGGCACCGGGCTGCGCGCTCGGCTGGGGAGCGGTGCTCGGTGCGGCGGAACCAGGAGTGGTCACGTCGGGTCGCGGGCCCGCTGCCGGAGGTGCGGCGGGTGCCTGCGGGCCCGCCGGAGTGGGCTGCGGGCTGGACGGCGTGCCAGCGGACTGCGAACCGGACAGCGGCGAACCAGCGGACTGCGAACCGGACAGCGGCGAACCGGTGGGCTGTGGGCCGAACGACGGCGTGCCGGTGGGCTTCGGTGTTTCGATGCCGCTGGTCCCGGAGGACACCGGTGGGGTGAAGGTCCCGGAAGTCACCGGTGGGGTGAGAGCGGGCTTGGCGCCGGGCGTGCCCACGGGTGCCTTGGAGATCGTGCCGTCACCGACCGGGCTCTTGGGCAGGTCGAACGCGCCCTTCGCCGCACCCGGCGCGGTGAACTTGCTGCTCCGGTCCGTCGACTGACCACCGGGCGACGCACCACCGCCAGGAGCCATCGGCGCACCACCCGGCTGGACGCCGGTGCTCGGCACCGCGGAACCGGGGGTCGGCACGGCGGAACCGGGGGTCGTCACGCCTGCCGACGCGGACGGGGGGACGGTCGGCTTCGGGATCGACGCACCGCCGGGAACGGACGACGCGGGCGCGCCCGAGCCGCCGACGGGTGCCTTGGAGATCGTGCCGTCACCGACCGGGGCCTTGGGCAGGTCGAACGCGCCCTTCGCCGCACCCGGCGCGGTGAACTTGCTGCTCCGGTCCGTCGACTGACCACCGGGCGACGCACCGCCACCGGGAGCCATCGGGGCCCCACCGACCTGACCGGTCTGGACACCGGGGTTCAACGCGCCGGAGACGTTCCTCGGCCCCCCACCGGCACCCGAGGTGGGCAGCGTCGCACTCCCGCCCGCACCGGGAACGGTGGGCGTCGCGCCGACCGGTCCCCCGCCGAACCCTCCGGGCTTGGCACCGGACGCGCTGTTCGCCCCACCGGGAATCGTCGGCGGCGCGCCAACGCCCCCACCACCGAGCCCGCCCTTGCCACCGGGAACGGAGGCCGAACCGCCGGGGATCGTCGGTGCGGCACCGACAGCACCGCCTCCGAGTCCACCGGCCTTGCCACCGGGAACGGTCGCCCCACCGCCGGGGATCGTCGGCGCCGCACCGACAGCACCGCCACCGAACCCACCGGGCTTGCCCCCCGGCACGCCACTCGCCCCACCGGGGATCGTCGGCGCCGCACCGACAGCACCGCCACCGAGTCCACCGGCCTTGCCACCGGGAACGGTCGCACCGCCACCGGGGATCGTCGGTGCCTTGCCGACGACCGGACCTCCCGGACCTCCGGCGGTGCCGCGCGGACCCGAGCCCGCACCCGCACCGGGCACGGTCGGCGCGGACGACACCACCGGGCCGCCCGCCGGGCGCGTGGACGGGGGAGCGCCGCCGGGCCCGCCGGGGATGGTCGGCCTCTGCGAGACCTGTCCCCCGGCCTGCTTCGGCCCCGACGCGATGGCGTTCGACCCGCCCGGCACGGGCTTGAAGTTGTTGTTCGGGTCGATCTTCCGGAACGCGGACGCGTTGTTCGTGTCGGTGGAGACGGTCACCTGCTGGGTGGCCTTCAACCCCTGCTGGACGTCCCCGAACGCCTTCGAGCCCCGTTCGGCCTGTGCGACAGCGTTGTCATTGGAGTTGTTCAGCGCGGGCACCGCGAACAGGCCGATCGGCCCCAGCGCGCCCATGCCCAGGTTGAGCCCGCGCAGGCCGCTGGAGATGGAGCTGAGCCGGGACTGCATGTCGCCCGCCCGGCTCTGGAGGCCGCTCATCGTCGACTCGCTCTGGGAGAAGCCGGAGTTCCCCGTCGGTCCCGACCCGATCCCCGCGGGCGGCGGCGGGGGTGCGGGGTTCGTGGTGACCGACGGGGTGGCGTTCGGGTTGACGTTGGGACTACCCGAGTTGACAGCCATGACCGGTTCTCTCCAAGTGGTGCGCTGAGCGGCTGGCTGGTGGGCCTAGACCTGCACGGTGGGGCCGTTGACGTCCGTCTTGGACGGATCGCTCGCGCCGCCGAAGAACGCGTCGCCCTTGCCCGCGTCGGTGATGCTGGTGCCCGCGTTGACGTCCCTGGCGTGCTGCACCGGGTCCGCGGGCGCCTGGGTCGGCGCGGGCGTGCCGGACGAGTGGTTCTTCTGGTACTCGTCGTAGCTCGTCTTGGCGGCCTCGCCGGTGGTCTTGGCCTCCGCGGCCGCGGCCTCGACCTTCGCGCCCGCGGCGGTCGCGCTGTCGCTCGCCCGCTCGGCGGCCTTGATGTCGGCCTCCGACCCGGACTGGTAGGCCTTGGCGTTCGCCTCGGCCGCCTCGGCGTTCTTGGCCGCGAAGTCGACGTTCGCCCTCTCGTAGGACTCGTTCGCCGCCTTGGCCGCGTCGTTCTTGCCGCTGAGGTCGGTCTCCGCGGCGGTCTGCGCCGGGTTCGCCCCGCTCGGA
The DNA here is from genome assembly GCF_057122925.1 of Umezawaea sp. Classification (NCBI taxonomy): domain Bacteria; kingdom Bacillati; phylum Actinomycetota; class Actinomycetes; order Pseudonocardiales; family Pseudonocardiaceae; genus Umezawaea; species Umezawaea sp. Next base: position 40,316 of record NZ_DBNGPQ010000166.1, read on the forward strand.
CCGGCCGGGTTGTTCGCCCGGTACTCGTCGTAGGCGGTCTTGGCGGCGTCCTCCGACGGCTTCGCGGCCTGCAACGCGTCGTAGCTCGACTTGGCCGCGTCGCTCACGTCGCGGCTCTCCTTGGCCGCGGCGTCCGCCGCGGAGGCCGCTTCGGCCCTGGCCGCGTCGGCCTCGACCTTCGCGGAGTCGTACTTGGCCTTGGCCGCGTCGTACTGGGCCTGGTCGCCGGTCGCGGCGGCGGCGTTGACCGCGTCGGCCGCCGAGCTGAGCTTGTCGTTGGCCGCGGAGTACTCGTCCGAGGCGCTGCCGAGCTTGTCGCCCGCGGCCTTGGCCTCGTCGGCCTGCTTGATCTCGTTGGCCTTGGCCTCCTCGTACTTCGCGGCGGCCTCCTTGGCCCTGTCGTTGGCCGCGGTGACCTTGTCGGTCTGCTTGTCGTCGTCGACGCCCTTCTTGATGGCGTCGTCCACGTCGTCGGAGGCCTTGTAGCCCTCGTAGCTGATCTCGGCCACGTCGGCGGCGTTGTCGAAGCGGTCCCAGCCCTTGCTGACCTTCGCCATCACGTCGTCGAGGTTGCCGATCTTGCCCACGAGCCTGCTCAGCGACGCCACCACGCGCGCGATGCGGGCGGCGATGTTGGTGCCGAGCGCGACGGCCTTGCCGACGGCGAAGCCGACGAAGGCGACGATGGAGGCGCCGAAGGTGATGACCGAGGTGGCCGCCGCGATGAGCGCCCCGCCGATCAGCGAGCCGAGGAGCTGGGAGATCAGGTCGCGGATGATGTCGCGCAGGACGGTGACCAGCATGCCGGTGATCCCGACGATCTTGGCCTTGGTCTCGACCGCGCTGGCCAGCTGGTCGAGCTCCGCGCCCATCTGGTCCATGCTGGCCTTGAAGGTCTCCGACGACTTGCCGGTCCAGCCGTCGAACGTGGCCAGGCCGCTGCGGTGGTCCTCGGCCAGCACGCGCAGCTCCACGGCCTTGGCCTTGGTCGCCTCGACGTTGGCCTGGATCTCCTCCGGGTTGCCCATCACCTGGTTGAGGGCGTCGCGCAGGAAGCTGACGTGCTCGATCAGCCAGCCGATGCCCGCGCCGATCAGCGACCCGAGGGGGTCCATGGCGAACATCACCATCGACGAGGCCGCGCCGATGGCGTTGAACGTGATGTCGAGGGCCTTCTCGGTCTCGGTCTCGGCGTCCTTGCTGATCGCGTCGATCATGCCGCCGAAGGCCTCGACGAACAGGGTGCCCTTGAGCTTGTTCTCCTCGGTGATGTGCATACCGGGAGGGGAGTCGATCGGCGTCTCGGCCATCGTCGCTTCCTACTTCCTGTCGAGACCGGAGCCGGTCACCACGGCTGGTTGTCGTCGTCCGCGTCGTCGGCCGCGGGGCGCGGCCTGCCGGGCGGGCGCACGGGCTGCGCGCCGGGTGCGGGCCGGTGGACCGGCGGTGGCGGCGCGACGGGCTCCTCGGCCTCGACCTCGACGTGGTTGATGTCCGCGTCCTCGTCCACCTCGGTCTCGTCGGCCGGGATCGCGTCGCTGACCATCGACATCGCCTCGGTGCCCTCGCCGAGGGGCTGGAAGACGCCGAGCACCTTCTCGGCGGCCTGGCGCTGGGCGAGGGAGGCCGTCTGGAGGATCGCCGCGGTCAGCTGGGCGGCGCTCATCTCCATCGCGCGGCGGCCGAGCTGGAGGTTCTGCAAGCCGCCGTTGGGGCCGACGGTGACGGTGACGGAGCCGTCCTTGCTCGTGACCGTCGCGTTGGAGGCGGTGAAGTTCTCCTGGAGGTCCTCGGACTTCTTCTTCAGGTCGGCCAGCCTGGCCTCGAACTCGTCCAACCATTGCTGGGGATTCACAAAAGCCTCCTGCGGCGGCACCGGTGCGCTGTCCTGATCGGCGACGAATTCACCGCTGGAGCGGCGACGGGGATGCTAGCCGAACGATCGTCCTGCTAGATGACGCGGTGACGTCCACCAGGTGCACGTGCCGACACCGCCGGAGGTTCACCGGGTCGCGTGCTCGCGGCCCGAAAGCGGGTGACGTTGTTCACCTCGGGAGACCGCCGGAGGACGAAGTGGACTCCGAACCCGGTGACTTTGTCCGGATAACGGTGGATCGACCCATTTCCACCTCTCGTCCACGACGGCGTCCCGCGGGCAGCCGACATTCCCGTTCCGGCTCCGCCACCACGGGAGTGAAGACGCTCGATTCGGGATTTCGCGACTTTCCCGCCGAATGTGGCTGGATGTACACCGAAAGGTGCCCGAAGACACGCGGGGTGTTCGCGAACGCATCCGGCCGCGGCGTCGACACGGCGCGGCGAGGCGCTCCGCTAGGGTTGTCCATGCCCGTGACGAACCCCTGGCTGGCCGGACCGGCTCCCACGAAGCGGCTGGACCACGACCGGTTGTCCGAACGGATCCTCAACCTGCTGTCGTCGCAGAACATGTGCGTGCTGGCCACGTCCGGCGTGGACGGTCCACTGGCGACACCCGTCCGCTACCACCACCTCGACTTCGCGCTGATGTTCACGGCGGCGGCCCGGTCGCCGAAGATGCGCAACATCGCCGCCGATCCCCGCGTGTCCGTCGGGGTGTTCGCGCCGCTGGTCGGGCAGGCCAGCAGTCGGGGCGCGCAGGTGTTCGGCCGGGCTCGGGTGCTCGAACCCGGCGACCCCGGCCACGAGCACCACTGGTCGGCGTTCCGGTGGCAGTCCGACCACGTCGAGCGGTCCCTGCCGCTCGACGAGCCGCCCACCGGGCCGCTGGTCGTGGTCGAGGCCGAGCGGATCGTCTACACCGAGCACTGGCTGCGGCGCGACGGGTACGCGCCCCGGCAGTTCTGGCGGCCCGCCGGGTGACTCGGGAGGAACGCTTCGGGCCTCGGGCAGGCGGATGCCCAGCCCGGAGAGCGCGGCCGGCACCACGCCGAGGGTGACCACCGACGTGAGGATCCCGTCGACCAGCCGGTGCGGCCTCGGGACACGACCAGCGAGTCGGTCGGCGAGACCCGCCGCCCGGAAACCGCGGGCCGCGTTGGGGTCCATGCCGCTGGTGGGTTCGTCGAGGACGAGCACCAGGGGATCGGCCACGAGCACCCGGCCGAGGTGGGCAGCAGGAGGGTGCTCGGCAGGGTGGTCTTGCCCGCGCCGTCGGGGCCGAGCAGGCCGAGGCCTCGCCCTCCCCGATCCGGAGGTCGATCCCGTCCAGGGCGGCGCGGTCGGGCCCGCGGCGCTGGGTGAACACCCGGCGCAGGGCGCTGACCTCGACGGCCGCCGCCTCAGACCACCGGGGTCGAGGTCGCGGCGGACCGCAGGTCCGCGCTCAGCTCGCGGGAGGCCTCCACGTCGGCGGCGGCCACCTCGACGCCGTCCAGCATGAGGAAGTCGCCGACGGGGGTGTGCACGAGGTCCCCACCGGGCGCGGGTCCGCCCGCGCGGTGGCGGACCCCGCCGCGGGCGTAGCCGTGGAGCAGCACGCCGAAGCGGACGTCGGCGGCGCTCGCCCAGCGACCGCCCGACCGGCTCGGACCGTCGGCGGCCCCCGCCCGGCGGCGGCGCTCCCGCTCCTCGTCCGCCAGGACGTCGAGGGACCCCCGGACGGCGACGCCGACCAGGTCCTCGGCCGAGGCGACGAGTTCCCGGAGTTCGGGGGCGAGGTGGAAGGCGCGGATCGAGTCCTCCGCCCCCCGCCCGACCAGCAGATCGGGGTGGGCGGCCAGCAGCACCGCGCAGTCCAGCGCGTGCTTGACGGTGAAGGGTCCCTGGCACCGCTCCTCCGCGACGGCGAACAGCTGGGCCATCGGCACCGACGCCGGGAACCCGACGCGCAGCGGGAGGCCCGCCTGGTCGCCCGCGTAGGCGAAGGTGCTGATCTCCACCTCGAGGTCGGACTCGCAGAGGGGGTCGTCGGACGGCCAGTCCAGGCCCACGAGGCAGTGCTCCGCACCGCCGTGCCCGATCAGCGTGAAGACCGAGGGGGTCGCGCCGAAGGTGTCGACCAGCCGCCGCGCGGCGGCCCACACCTCCTCCTCGGAGTCCACCACGAGGTCGAGGTCCCCGACCGGCCTGCGCAGGTGCGACGGGTAGAACTCCGCCAGGGCGGGTCCCTTGAGCACGACGGGATCGGCGACGGCGCGGACGGTCCGCAGGGCCTCGGCGTACACGTGGGCCCGACGCCGCTGGCGGTCCAGCAGCATCGCGGTGAGCGGGCCGGGGGCGTGCCCCTCGGCGACGGCCGCGCTGAGCACGAGCGGCGCCAACCGCTGGCCGAGGGCGCGGACCAGCCTGCGGACCGGTTCGTCGGGGGCGAGGTCCGCCGCCGCGTACAGGTGGTCGAGCCCGATCATCGGACCACGTCCTTCGACGAGAAGACGGTCAGGGGCACCGACAGGGAGTCCTCCAGGTGCCACGTGTCGTTCACCGCGGCGACCACGGCGCGGCCCCGGTCGAGGCCGATCCGGGTCACGCCGCTGAAGTCGAGGCGGAAGAGCGCGCGAGGGGGCCCGCCCAGCAGGGCGCACAGCACCTCGTTGACGACACCGCCGTGGGTGACCACGACCGTCCGGGCCCCGGCGGGGCAGCCGTGCAGGGCCGTGAGGACGCGCTCGCGGAAGTCGGTGCGCCGCTCGCCGCCCGGCCAGGCCCGCCAGTCGCCGTCCCGCCAGTGGCGCGCGTGCTCCTCGGGGTCGACGCCGGTCGGCCCGAACCCCTCCAGCTCCCCCTTGGAGAACTCCGCCCAGGCGGGGTCCCGGTCGGGACGTCGTCCGCAGGCCTCGGCGATCCGTTCGGCGGTGGCGGTCGCCCGGAGCAGGTGCGAGCTGCGCACGTGGTCCCAGGTGAACGCGGAGAGCCGGGCGGCCACGGCGTCGGCCTGCCGCCGCCCCTCCGGCGACAGCGGCGGGTCCCAGCGGCCGTCGGCCGACCGTCGGCCGTCGGCCGCGTCGTAGGCGGCGTGGCGCACGAGGCAGATCTCGGTGGGCACCTCAGCCACCTCCCCGACCGAAGTCGGCCCACGAGTAGTGGTGGGCGATCCGCCAGCCCGCACGCCCCAGCACCGCCAGCGTGCGCTCGGCGTGCGCCGGGTCGTCCGCGACGTGCACGACGTGGCCCATCAGCGGCGTGCCGGTCCTGGCGGCGTGGGCCTCGGCCGCGGCCACCAGCCGCCGGGAGGCCTCGCGGTCGGTCAGGGGGCGGACCAGCACGTCCAGCAGTTCGACGTACCGCGCGCCGGTGGGGTCGTCGGTCGTGTCGGTCAGCAGCGTCACGTGGCCGACGACGCGGGAGTCGCGCTCGGCGACGTAGGTGACGCGTGCTGGGTCGTCCACGACGGACTCGGCCGCGGCGGCGAGGGCGGCCGGGTCGGCGCGGTGCCCGTGCTGCCCGACGGCGCGGTCGAAGGCCTCGGCGAGCATGGACGTGATCGCGGCCCGGTCCCCCGGTGTCCCGGCCCGGACCAGCACGGGCCCGGTCTGAGCGGGTGGGGCGCCGGGCGGCGGGGGCTCGCGCACCACGTAGGTCAGGTACGGGACGAACGGCGACCCGAGCGGCCCGGCCGGAGCCTCGGTGCGCACCAGCGCCTCCTGGCAGTCGGGCCAGCGGTCGCGCAGGACGCCGAGCAGGACGGCCGGGTCGGGTCCATCCCCGCCGACGTGCTCCACGAGGCACCGCCTGCGCCCGGTCACCGGGTCCTCGACGGGGTCGGCGATGACGACGAGCCCGCCCGCGCGGTGCAGGAGTCCCGCTTCCTCGGCGGCGTCGAGGTACGCGCGGCGGGCCGTCATGCCCTCACCGCCACCGTCAGGGAGTCGGCGACGTGGGCCGCGGCGGCCCGCACCCCGTCGACCGCGACCCGCCGCAGCGCGTCGCGCTCGGCCTCCGGCGACCAGGGGTGGTCGCCGACGTCGCCGTGCAGGGCGATGTCGACGGCGAGCTGCCACGGGTCCTCGGCGTCGCGCAGGCACTGGCCGACGGCCTGCCGGACCGCGGTGGCGTGCTCGGCGGCCGTCGGGCCGGTGCGGGCGATCCGGCGCAGCAGGCCCTCGACGATGCCCACGGCCTTCGGGGCGTTCGCGGTCTCCACCCCCATCAGCACGCGCCAGGCACCGGCGTCGGAGTAGTGCGACGACCAGGCCTGGAACGCGTAGGCGAGCCCGGCCTCGTCGCGCAGTTCGCGGTACAGGGAGGACGCGGGGCTGGAGCCGAGCAGCGTGCCGAGCACGGTGTAGGCGGCCCGGTCGGGGTGGTGGGCCGGGACGGCCCGGCCGCCCACGGCGACCCAGGCGAAGTCCTCGTCCCTCGGCCACCGGGTGCCGTCGGGGTCCGCGGCGGCGCGGGGCGCGGGCGGACCCGGGGTGCGCGCCGTGCCCGCGGACACCAGGGCGTGCGCGGGGAGGGCGTCGCGGACCCGGTCCGGCTCGGCGCCGCCGACCACGATGACGCGGTGCCGGGGCAGGCCCTCGGCCCGCACGGACTCGGCGTCGGCCAGGCTGAAGCGCTCGACGTCGGCGAGGTCGCCCGCGACCGGCAGGCCGAGCGGGTGGGGTCCGAAGAGGTCGGCGAGGAAGGCGTCCTGCACCACGTCGGCGGCGTCGGCGCGGGCGGTGGCGATCTCCTGGGCGACGACGCCCTTCTCCCGTGCGAGGTCCGCCTCGGTGATCAGCGGGTTCTCGACGGCCCGCCAGAGCGCGGAGGCGACCCGCGGCGCGTCCTCGTTGTCCACCCGTGCGCAGTACAGCGTCAGCTCGTTGCCGGACGTGGCGTTGGCCGTGCCGCCGCGTTCCTCCACGAGGTCCGTCAGTGCCGTTCCGCTGCCGCGGGCCGACATGACGAGGTGCTCGAACAGGTGCGCCGCGCCTGCCCTGCCGGGCCGGTCGTCCCGGCTTCCCCTGGCCAGCGCCACGCACAGGGTGGTGGTCCGCAGCCACGGGCGGTGTTCCGTGAGGAGCGCGTCCGCGCCGCTCTCGCGCGTGCGGTGCAAGGGGATCAGTCCTCCCGCGGTCGGGTCGGGTGTTGTGACGGGGTTGCGCGTCGACAGGGGCCGACGCGCAACCCCGTCCGGCTGCTCCTAGGCAGCCTTCTTCACGACGAGCTTGGTGATGCGCGGACGAAGTCCGGCGGAGTGGTTGCGGGTCATGGCTGGCCTCCTTTCCCGGTGAGGGTGATCGCGAGCCGAGTGCCGCCTGCGCCGTTCCCCGGCCGCCCGGCCGCTCTCGACGACACCAAGCTAGCCAGACCCATGACACGAGTCAAGCCTCTAGTCATTCGAATTTGAGACCATGCTTGACTACATTCTTGACTCCAGTCACGATTGGTGGACGCACGCGCCTCCGAGCCAGAGATTGGGGATCCGTTGTCCACCGACGTCATTTCCTACTTCCACCAGAAGGCCGACAGGTACGACGAGGTGGACCAGCAGGTCTACTGGCGGCTGTCGGACGAGCTGCTGTGGCACACCCTCACCACCACCTACCTCGACGACCTGCCCGAGGACTTCACGTTCCTCGACGCGGGCGGCGGCACCGGGCGCTGGACCCGGCGCGTGCTGGACGCCTACCCGCGCTCCCGCGGCGTCCTGGTGGACCTCTCCCCCGACATGCTCGCGGTCGCCGAGACCAAGCGGACGGGCGACCGGGCCGACCGGCTCGAACTGGTCAGGGGCGACCTCGGCGACCTCCCCGAGCAGGTGCGCGGGCGGAGGTTCGACGTCATCTGGAACTTCCACAACGTCATCGGGTTCCTGCCCGACCCCGGCGCCGTCCTCACCTCGCTGGCGGGCCTGCTGTCGGACACCGGCGCGCTGGTGACGCTGGCACCCAACCGCTACCACGCCGTCTACTTCAACCTCGCCATCGGCAGGCTGGAGGCCGCCCGCAGCGCCGCCACCACCGGCGTCTCCACGTTCACCGACGACATGCCGCCGCTGCGGCTGTTCAGCCCCGACGAGCTCATCGGCCTCTACGGCGCGGCGGGCTGCCGGGTGGACCTGCTCACCGGCTTCCCCAGCGCCGTCTACCCCTCGCGCCAGGAGACGCGGCTGGACGGGTCCAGTCCCGCCGTGGTCGAACTGCTCGGCGACCCGGAGGTCTTCGCCGACGTCCTGGCGATCGAGAAGAAGCTCGCCCTGGAGCCCGACCTCGCCGCCCGCGGCAACAACATCTTCATCGCCGGACGCCGGAGCGCGGCATGAGCACCCCCGACCCGCTCCACGTCTGCAACGTGGAGGTCGCGCTGTGGCGGGGGCGGCGGTGGCTCCTGATCCGCCGCGGCGGCGGGGAGCGCCACTCGGCGGGGCGGCTCGCGCTGGTCGGCGGCAAGGTCGAGCACGACGAGGCGCCGGGCGCCGTCCTGGAGAACGCGCTGCGCCGGGAGGCGGTCGAGGAGGTGGGCCTGGAGCCCGTCGGCGCGCCGCACTACGTGACGAGCGCGCACTTCACCCTCCCGAACGGCACCAGCGTCGTGAACGTCGTGTTCTGCGCCCCCGCTCCCGACGCCGAGCCCGTCGTCCGCGACGTGTCCGAGGTCGCCGGGTTCGCCTGGCTGACAGCGCGCGAGGTCGCGGAGTCCGACGCTCCCGAGTGGACGAAGGCGTACGTCGAACTGGCCGAGCGGATCCGCGGGCGGGTGACGTCCGACGGGGCCGCGGCGCCCGTCGCGGTGGGGGGTGCGGCCCGTGCCGGTGCGTGAGAAGCCGACGTTCAAGGACTTCCTCAACCTCGACGACCGCGTGCTGGGGCTCGTCGTCGACCGGTACGCCCTCCCCGAGGCCGACTGCTTCCTCCCGATCCTCCTCGACGGCGACCGCTGCACCCTCCTGGACGTCCGGTCGGACACCAGCAAGAAGGCGGTCCTGGAAGCCGGGGACCGGCGGTACTTCCTCAAGCAGGTCCCCTGGTACTGCGACGACCCGCGGCAGATCTCCGCGTCCACCCGGATCCAGGAGGCGCTGCGGCTGGCCGGTGTGCCGGTGGCGCGCCTGGTGCCCACCCGCGACGGCGACCTGTGGACCTCCTTCGGCGACGAGCACTTCGTCCTCTTCGACCACGTCAGCGGGCTGAGGTACCGGGCGCACCCGGAGCAGGTCAGGTCGGCCGCCCTGGTGCTGGCCCGGCTGCACACCGCCGCGGTGACCGACGCCGACGCGCCGCGCGAGACCGTGTTCACGCTCGCGGCCGACCACATCGCGTTGCTGCGCAAGGTGGTTCCGGACGCGGCCGACGCCGCCGCCGTCCTCGAGGAACTCCTCGCGCCGGTCGAGCGGCAGGCCGCCGCGGCCGGGTTCGCCGCGCTGCCCACCACGGCGGTGCACGGGGACTTCAACCCGTGGAACCTGCTGTTCACCGAGGACCACCGGGTCGCGGCCGTGGTGGACTTCGACAACTGCGACGTCCAGTCGCGCCTGCACGACGTCGCCGAGGCGCTGCTGACGTTCTGCGTCCTCGGCTACGCGGAGGACTCCACGAACTTCGCCGCGCACCAGCGGTCACCGGTCGACCGGGCCGCCGTGCGGAGGTTCCTCGACGCCTACGAGGAGGTCGCGCCCCTCTCCCCGGCCGAGCGGGAGTGCCTGCCGCACGCGCTGGGCGCGGTGTGGGTCGAGCTGACCTGCCTCGGCCTGCTGCGCGACGACCTCGACACCTCCCCCGCGTACCTCGACACGTGGGTCAGGACGTTCGCCCTGCTCACCGGGGCGACCGCGGTCGGGGAGCCACGATGACCGCGCTGCCCGCGGTCCGGGTCGTCCTGGTGTGCGGCGGCAAGGGCGGCGTCGGGAAGTCCACCGTGGCCGCCAACCTCGCCACCGCGTTCGCCGCCCGCGGCGTCCGCACCGGGCTGCTCGACGCGGACCTCCAGGGCCCGAGCCTGCCCGTGCTGTTCGGGGTCAGGGAGCGGCCCGCCGTGCGGCACGGGCGCATCCGCCCGGTGGTGCGCGGCGGCGTGCGGCTCATGTCGACCGGCCTGCTGGCCGACGCCTCGCGCGCGCTGGCCTGGAAGGGTCCGGTGCTGCGCGGCGCGCTCCGGCAGATGGTGCGCGACGTCGACTGGGGCGACGTCGAGACCCTGGTGGTCGACACTCCCCCCGGCACCGGCGAGATCCACATGGCGCTCGCCGACCTGCTCGACGTGGCGGCGGCCGTCGTCGTGACCACCCGGCAGAGGATGGCGCTGGAGGACACCCGCCGCTGCCTCGCGATGCTGACCCGCCTCGGCATCGCGGTCCCGGCGGTGGTCGAGAACATGGCGTACTTCCCGTGCCCGTGCTGCGGAGCCCGCACCGAGCCCTTCCCCGACTCCGGGCTGGCCGGAGCCCTGCTGGACGAGACCGGCGGCGCGGGCACGCGCCTGGTGGAACTCCCGCTGCTGCCCGCGATGGCGTCCGGGGCCGAGCGGGGCACCCCCTCCGCGCCCCTCGCCGGTGGCGCCGACCCCGCGGCGAGGGCGGCCTTCGCGGCGCTGCTCGACGCGCTGGACGGCGCCCACCGCACCGCGTCCTGAGCAGCGCCGCTCCGGAGCGACGAACCCAACCCAGTCCCGAAGGAAGGCAGTGTCGACATGAGCACCACAGCAGCCCCGATCCCGTTCACCGCCACCGCCCGCACCGGGCACGACCTGGAGACCACGCTGAGCAGCGCGTGGTTCCGGCTGATCACCAGGGTCAACGCCGAACTCGTCCACGCCACCGGGGACTTCTACCGGGCGCGCGACGTGGCCCCCGTGCTGATGCCGATCACCGTCAACTCGGTCTCCAGCCCCATGGGGCTCGGCAGCGACAGCCTGCCCGTGCGGATCGACCTGTTCGGCGACCCGACGTACCTGGCGGACTCCATGCAGTTCCAGCTGGAGTTCATGCTGCGCATGGGGTTGCGCGGCGCCTACTACATCATGCCGACGTTCCGGGGCGAGGACCCCGACAGCACCCACCTCAACCAGTTCTTCCACTCCGAGGCCGAGATCACCGGCGGCCTGGACGACGTCATGCGGCTGGTGGAGGACCACGTCACCACGCTGTGCTCGCGGCTGCTCGACTCCCCCGCCGCCGACGACGTCGCCGCGTTCGCCGGGGGCCTCGACCACGTGGTCGACATCGCGGGCCGCACCCGGTTCCCCGAGGTGACCTTCGAGGACGCGTGCGCCCTGGTCGACCCCGAGCACGTGGAGGACCGCGGCTCCGGCGTGCGGGCGATCACCAGGGCGGGTGAGCTCCAGCTGATCGAGCGGTTCGGCGGGGTCGTGTGGCTCAGCCGGATGCCCGCGAACTCCGTGCCGTTCTACCAGGCGGGTGGGGAGGACGGCACCGCGCTGTGCGCCGACCTGCTCCTCGGCCTGGGCGAGGTGGCGGGCTGCGGTGAGCGGCACACGACCCGCGCCGCCACCGAGCGGGCGATCGTCGGGCACGGCGTGGACCCCGCGAACTACGAGTGGTACCTGAGGATGAAGGAGCTGGCACCCCTGCGCACCGCGGGCTTCGGCCTCGGTCTGGAGCGGTTCCTGGCGTGGGTGCTGCGCCACGACGACATCCGCGACCTCCACCTCATGCCGCGCCTCAAGGGCGTGCCGACGTGGATGTGACCGCCCGCGCGGCCGTGACGCCGCCCCGGCTGCGCGCGGGCGACGAGGTCGCGCTGCTCTCGCTGTCGGGTCCGCTGGCGGCCCGCTGCCCCCGGCGGCTCGCCCGCGCGGAGCGGGAACTCCGCGAGCGGGGCCTGGTCCCCCGGACCGATCCGACGGTCCTGCTCGACTCCGGGAGCACCGCGGGTCCGGCGCGGGTGCGGGCCGAGCGCTTCACCGCCGCGGTGCGCGACCCCGCCGTGCGGGCGGTGTTCTCGACCGTCGGCGGCGTCGGCACCAGGGACGTGCTGCCGCACCTGGACCCGACCGTGCTGGCGGCCTCGCCCACGTCGGTGGTCGGCTACAGCGACACCACCTCGCTGCTGCTGTGGCTCTACCACCGCCTCGGCTGGACGACCTACTACGGACCGGCCGCGCTGCCGCAGTTCGGGGAGCACGGCGGAACCCTCGACTTCACCTGGGACTCCGCGTGGGCGCGTCTGTCCGATGAGGACGGTGACCGCGCACTGCCGTCCACCGACGACGTCGTGGTGGAGACGCTGCCCTGGGACTCCCACGACGACCGGCCGCGCGCCGTCGGCGGCCCGGCCCCGCGCACGGCGTGGGTCCCCGGCCTGGCCACCGGTCCGCTGGTGGCCGCGAACGTCGCCACCCTCGCCGACGACCTGCGGGCAGGCCTGCACGCGGGCGTCCGGTGGGACGGCCACGTGGTGTGCCTGGAGGAGTCGGACTCCGCGTCGGCGGACGGGGTGCGCGACGCGGTGGCGGTGCTGGCGGACAGCGGCCTGCTCGACGGCGCCGCCGCGCTCCTCGTCGGCCGCTTCGCCCAGGACCACCGGCGCGAGTGGACGCCGGGACTGAGCCGCCGACTGCTGGAACCGCTGGTGCGCCGGTGTTCCGGGCCCGTCGTGGCCGACTGCGAGTTCGGCCACACCGATCCCGTGCTGACCCTGCCGATCGGCGCCGTGGCGGAGGTCCGCGCGCCCGTGCCCGGCCGGGGCGCACCCGAGGTCCTCCTCGTGCCACCGGGGAACGGGAGGCCGGGATGACGTCGCTGGCCGAGATCACCACGTGGGTCGCCGAGCGGTTGGGCCCGACCTCGACGCCCGTCCTGCTGTCCACCTCGAACAGCCGGGTGTGGCGGGTGCACGACGCGAACGGGGGCGGGTTCGCCGTCAAGCACCTGCTCGACGGCTCCAGCCAGCCGGGTGCCGAGCGCGCGGTGCGGCGCTACCTGGCGGAGCGGGGGAGCCGTCGCGCCCTGCCCGTGCTCGCCCTGTCGCGCAACCCCGACGGCACGCACCTCGTCCTGGCCGAGTACGTGGAGGGACCGCTGCTCGCCGAGGCGTTCGGCGGACCGGGACCGGTCGCCGAGTGGGCCGGGCAGCTCGCCGACCTGCTGGACGACGTCGCCGGGATCGCGGTCACCGGCTTCGGCAGGCTCTCCGACGACCTGCGGGCGCCGTGGCCGACGTGGTCGTCGTTCCTCCTGGACTACCTGGAGGAGCAGCGCCGCAAGGCTCCCGCCCTCGCCCGCGCCCGCCACGCCGCGCTCCACACCGTCCTGACGGCGGCGGCACCGCTGCTGGACGCCGCCGCGCCCGTGCCGCGGCTCGTGGCCGCGGACGTCAACAACCGCAACTTCGTGATCGGCGCCGACGGGCTCGTGTGCGTGAACCTCCCGGTGCTGTGGGGCGGGGATCCCGCCGCCGCGCACGGCCAGTCCCTCCTGCACTGGGCGGGCACCGGGGGCGAGGCCGTCCTGGCCCGCCGCAGCGGCGCGCCCCGGTGGCGGCTGCACCTGTACGCCGCGTTCCACGCCTACGTCGTGCTCGCGTACGCCGAGCGCTTCAGCCCCGAGCCGCTGCACGCCGTGGCCCCCTGGGGTCGCACGACGCCGCTGCTCGACCTCCTCGACCGGCACCTGGCGGCGGTCGACCCGCCGCGCTCGTCAGCGAAGGACGTGTCGCCGTGACGATCCTCCCGTGCGTCCGCACCACCTCCGTCGTCTCCTCGTCGACCGGTCGGCACCACGTCGACGTGACGTGCGACGAGGCGACCCTCTCGGACCTCCTCCGCCTCGCGGAGCCGTTCCTCGCCGTCACCCCGGCCGGGGACCGCGACGGCCGCCCGCGCCCCGCGGTGCTCGCCCTCACCGCCGCCCCGGAGGGCCGGGGCTGGACGCGGGTCGCCTACTCCTCCCCCTACGAGCCCGACCGGGTGCTGTGGGCGCACCGGTCCAGCCGGACGGTCGCCGTCTGCGGCGATCCGTCCCCGTGGCGGACCCAGCAGCTCCTCCGGTGCGTCCGCAACCTGCTGCGCTGGGAGCACTTCGCCGACGGCGAGCTGTTCCTGCACGGCGGGCTCGTCCAGGTCGGCGGTCGCGGCATCGCCTTCGTCGGCGGGAAGAGGTCGGGCAAGACGTCGAGCATCCTGAGCGCGCTGCTGCACGGCGGGGCGGACTTCGTGTCGAACGACGACCTGGTCGTCAGCGACGGCGACGGACCGGGGTTGCGCGGGCTCGGCTTCCCCCGCAGCGTCAACGTGCGCACGGACTCCCTCCTGGCGCTCGCGGAGGGGTGGCCCGCCCTGCGCGGCCTGCTGCGCGGCGCCACCCACCCCGCCAACAGCTTCCCCGGCCTGCACCACGAGCAGCGGACCGCCGTCGGGCCGGACCCGTCCGTGCCGCCCATGGTGTGGGTGCGGTGCCAGGAGCTGGCCGAGGTCACCGGCAGTCGGCTGCTCGCCTCGGGGACGCTCGACGCGGTCGTCTTCCCGGCCTTCGTCGACTCCGCCGACGGGCAGGCGGTCCGGCGGCTGTCGCCCGCCGAGGCGCGGACGGCGCTCGCCGACCACTCCGAGAGGGCCGCGCTGTCCTACGACCCGTTCCTCGCCGACTGGTACCCGGACAGCAGGACCGACCGCAGGGCCGCGATCACCGACACCCTGGTCAGCTCCGTCCCGTGCTACCGGCTCACCCAGGACATGCACCACCTGGGAGCGGCCACCGAGGCACTGCTCGACACCGTCCTGGACGGCGAGCGTGTCACCACCGGCCATGACCACAGTCAGGATCCAGCTTGACAGCAGGGGAACTCCGGTCACAATACTGGGGCGGGGAGGCCGAGGCGCGGAGGAGAACCGGATGTCGACGACGGAGTCGGTGGGCGCGCGGATCCGGCGGCTCCGCCGCGCGGCCGGGATGTCGCAGGAGGCCCTGGCGCGGCCCGAGCTGTCGGCGAGCTACGTCTCGCTGCTGGAGTCGGACAAGCGGGTCCCCTCCGGTGACGTCCTCGCCCAACTGGCTCAGCGGCTCGGCCGGACCCCCGGCTACCTGCTCAACGGCGTCGACGAGCCCGACCACACCGACCTGGAGATCGAACTCCGGTACGCCGAACTCACCCTGCGCAACGGCGACGCCGAGACCGCCCTGGACGGCTACGAGAAGGTGCGGGCGACGCTGTCCCCCTCCGAGCACCGGTCGCTGTGGACCTCCGCGACGCTCGGCGTGGCCCAGTGCCTGGAGCACACGGGCAGGCTGGAGGAGGCCACGGCCCTGCTGGAGGAACTGCGGCAGGGCGCGATCACCGAGGAGCCGGGCCTGGACCAGCGCTTGGCCCTGGTGATGTCGCTGTGCCGCTGCTACCGCGAACTGGGCGACCTCTCGCACGCCGTCGAGGTCGCCGAGGGCACCATCGCCGAACTGGAGGAGCTGGACCTGCCGCCCACCACGGCGTCCGTGGAACTGCTGTCCACCCTGATCGGCATCTACGCCGAACGCGGTGACCTGAACCGGGCGGGGTACCTCGCCTCCCGAGCGGTCGAGCAGGCGCGGCTGATCAGCGACCGCAAGGCGCTGGGCGCCGCCTACTGGAACGCCAGCGTGGTGCTGCAACGCCGCGGCCGGTCGGACGAGGCGCTCTCGATGATCACGAAAGCCGTGGCGATCTACTCCGAGGGCGACAACGAGCGCGCGCTGGCCCGCATCCGCAACGCCTACGCCAGCGTCCTGCTCCAGTCCGACCCCGGAGACCAGGAGGTCGAGACCGCGAGATCGCTCCTGGAGCAGAGCGTCAGCGTGCTGACCGAACTGGGCAGCAGCATCGACGTCGCGCACGCCGAGACCGCGCTCGCCCGCGCGAACGTGATGCTGGGCGACAGCGGGAGCGCCGTCCTGCACGCCTCGCGGGCACTCGACGTCCTCGGCCCCGAGCACCGCCTGGAGAGCGCTCGGGCCCACCTCGTCCTCGCCGCGGCCCACCTGCGCCAAGGGGATCGCGCCGGCGCCCAGGCCGCGTGCGAGCGCGGAGCACTGCTGCTGGAGGCCTCGGAGGCCACCCGGCAGGCGGCGTTCGCGTGGTCGGAGCTGGCCGAGATCCTGGAGGAGAGCGGGGAGAGCGAACGCGCCGTGCAGGCCTACCGCCACAGCATGAGGCTGATGGGGCACCGGAGCCGCCTCACCGCCGGGACGCTCCGCCCGTCCGCCGCGAACGGCTGAGCCTGCCCCTCGGGGTCGACGTCGCCGACGTGCGTGGCGGTCGATCCCGGCGCGCCCGCCTCACCTCCGGGTCACGGAGGTGTCAGCAGCACAGCGGTGTCTCGCGGTGGCTCGGCGCCCCCGCGGTCGACGTGCCGCCCGCCCCGCCGTCCGGCAGGTGCGTCGCGTCGTCGACGCCCACCGCCACCACGACCGCCAGCAGCAGCGCGGACACCACGCCCCGCTGGACCTTCTCCCTCCGCGCACCGCTCGGCACGAGACGACCGGGGTCGCACTCGACCTGCCCGACCGCGAACAGCGACCGGGGATCGGCGTGTCTCACCAGCACCATGGGACATCCTCTCGGGTTCCGGGACCGAGACCACCGAGGCCGCTCCAGCACCCGGTGGCCCGCCGGCGGCCGTCGGCCGCCTGGAACCACCGTGCTACCGGCCGTTCCTGCCCCGTTCCCGTGCCGTTCCCCGGACCGGCACCACCGTCCCACTTGGCCACCGGGGGCCGGGCGAGCCTCGCGGGGCGACGACGTCCACCGTGGACGGACCCCGGTCAGTGCCCAGGGCGATGCCGATGCCCGTCCGCGCCAGGGGAGCTGGTTGCCGACGCGGTGCTCCACCGCCGCCGCGCCCCTGGCCGACAGGCGCTCGACGACCACGGCCATCGTGACCGAGCCGCGACGCGGTGCTCCTGGGCGGGCCCACCCGCGCCGCGAGCGCGTGGAGCGGCGACGCCTCCCCGAAGGCGGCCAGGGCCCGTTCGAGGCCCAGTTCGCCGTGTGCGGGCCGCCCTGGGCGACGGACCGGTACCGGCGTTCCGCTCATCGGAACCGCCGATGCGCGTCAGGCTGGCTCGTCCGTCGACCACGAGTCGATGCCCGACGCGGTGCACGTGGTGCACCAGGTCGACCCGGCCCGGTACGCCACGACCCTCGTCCAGTGGGCGGTCACGCCGCCCGCGTGACCACGTCCCCGTTCCCCAGCCGGGAGGTGGGTGCGCGGGCACCGCTGCTGGCCGAGATTATTTTCAGTTCACACTGAAATTATCGATCAGGGTGATGTCGACCAGCTCCTCCCTCCCGAGAGAGCGCTCTCTCAGAACGTCGATCTGCGCTACAGTGCTGTCACCCTCAGTGCTGTCGCCTCGACGACGAGGTCATGTGGAGTGGCGGGAGGTGGTAGGCGCGTGACTCTCCCCGCCAACCGGGTCGTGGCCGCGGCCGCGCTCGGCCGCGCCGTGCTGCTCGGTCGGGCCGCGCTCACCCTGACGGCCGCGGGCGTCGGGCTGCGGGTGCTCCCCGATCCGCGGACGGCGCTCGCCGTGCTCGTCGTGGTGCTGGTCAGCACGGCCGCGGGGCTCGTGGTCCTCGCCCGCCGCCCCGAGGTGGTGCGGCACCCGGTTCCCGTGGTCCTGGTGGACTCGGTCGTGGTGCTGGGGGTCCTGGTCGCCTCCCGCGGCGGCGTGCCCTTCTTCTGCTTCGCGGCAGGGGCGTGCGCGCTCGGCGGGGTGGTGCTCGGCGTGCGCGGGCTGGTGCTCTGGGTGCCGCACGCCGCGCTCGGCTACGCCGTGGCCGGTCACCTGCTGCTCACCGGCCCCCCGAACCCGCACCTCGCCGTGTTCGCGCTGGCCTTCCCGCCGGTGGACGTCCTCGCCGGGATCGCCGCCGCGGTCGCCACCGGCGCGCTCGGGCGGTACGTCGACCTCTCCGTGGACGTCGTCGCCTCGGCCCAGCGCTCGGCCGCCGCCTCGGAACGCGCCCGCCTCGCGCGCGAACTGCACGACTCGGTCAGCAAGACCCTGCGCGGCGTCTCGTTCGCCGCTCTCGCGCTGCCGACCTCGCTGCGCAGGCACCCCGAACTCGCCGAGCAGCTCGCGAGCACGGTGTCCAGGGGAGCCGTCGCGGCAGCCCGTGAGGCGCGGGAGCTGCTGACCGGGCTCCGGCTGGACGCCCCCGACCAGGACTTCGCCGCCACGCTGCGGCGGATCTGCGAGCACCGCGGCGAGTCGTCCGGGGTCGCGGTGCACCTCACCGCCGCACCGGTCGACCCACCGGCCGACGTGCGCTACGAGCTGAGCCGCATCCTCGACGAGGCCCTGCGCAACGCCGTGCGGCACGGCCGCCCCGAGCGGATCACGGTCACCCTCACCCACACCGACCGGCTCCGCCTGCGCGTGCACGACGACGGCGACGGCTTCCGCGTGCCCGGCGACCTCTCCGCCCTCACCGCCGGGAACCACTACGGCATCGTGGGCATGGCGGAACGCGCTCGCCACGCGGGCGGCGCGCTGGACGTGACGTCGAGGCCCGGTCGCGGCACGACGGTCGAGGTGTCGGTGCCCGTCGACGGTCCGGTTCGGCTGGCGTCGTGATCGACGTCCTGGTCGTGGACGACAACCCGATCGTGCGAGCCGCGCTGCGCGGCTTCCTCGACGGCACCGGGTCCACGCGGGTCGTGGCCGAGGCCGGGGACGGGCGGCAGGCGGTGGCCAGCGCGCGACGGCTGCGCCCCGCCGTGACCCTGTTGGACCACCGGATGCCCGTCGCGGACGGGCTGTCGGTGCTCGGTGAGCTGCGCCGGTGCACCTCGGTGCTCGTGCTGACCAGCGACGCGGACCCCGACCTGGTGGGCGGGATGCTGCGCGGTGGCGCGCGCGGTTACCTGGTGCACGGCGAGTTCGACCCCGACGAGCTGCTCCGGGCCGTGCTCGCGGTCGCGCGCGGCCAGAGCTGGCTGTCCGCTCCGGCGGCGGCCGTCGCCGTGGCGGCCGTGCGCGAGCAGGCCGACCGGGAACGGGCGCGGCACGACCAGCTGGAGCGGCAGCGGCAGCACCGGATCCGGTGGGGGCTGACGAGGCGCGAGGAGGACGTCCTGGGACTGGTGGCGGAGGGGCTGTCCAACGCGGCCATCGCCCGCAGGCTGGTGCTCACCGAGAAGACGGTGAAGAACCACCTGCACCACGCGTTCACCAAACTGCGGGTGGGCAACCGCACCGAGGCCGTCCTGCGCTGGACGAGCAGGCGGTAGCGGGTGGACCGGAAGAGCGGCGGGGACGGCCGGGTGGTGCTGCGGCGTCTGGGGTGGACGGTGCTCGCCGTCGGGGTCGCGGCGACGGCGGTGCTCGTGCCGCCGCTGGTCGTGCCGTCCCCGCCGCCCGCGCCGACGACGTCGCCACCGCAGGCCGCCGCTCCCCCCTCCGCCGCTCCCCCGTCCGCCGCCACGCCCCCGTCCACCGTCACCTCGTCCGTCGTCATCACCAGGGTCGTGGTCCCCCCACCCGTCGTCACGCCGTCGGAGGCCGCTCCCCCACCACCCGTCGGGGCGACGTCCTCGCGGCCCGCCGCGTTCCCGAGCATCACCGTGCACGCGGCCGACCCGGCCAACCTCCGCAGCGGCGCCCGCGTCATCGAGTGCGCGAGCTGCCGCGGTGGCAGCCGGGTCGGCTACATCGGCGGTCCGAACGTCCTCGCCGTCCGCGTCGCCGGGGTGCCCGCGGCGGGCACCCGCACCCTGACGATCGTCTACGAGACGGAGGAACCGCGGACGCTCATGGTCGCGGTGAACGACGGCACCGCGCAGAGCAGGCGGCTCACCGGCGCGGCGAGCCTGCTGATCCCGGCGACCACGTCGGTCGAGGTGTTCGTGCCCGCCGGGGACAGCTGGATCAGGTTCTTCAACGACACCGGCTCGGCGCCGGACGTCAACGAGATCGTGCTGAGCTGACGCGGGGGGTCAGTACCCGCCCGCGGTGTTGCACTGCACCACCTGGACGACGCAGTCCTTCACCCGGTGTCCCAGCGCGTCCTCGTCCCAGGCGAAGAACCCGTCGCCGTGCATGGACGACGCCATTCCCGACGCCAGCCGGAAACCGTCCGCACTGCCGCTGGTCGCGTAGGAGATGGAGAACGTGACCGCCGGGATGGGCACCGGGAACTGCGCGGTGCACTGACCACCCCGACCCCACGCGACGTGGCTCTTGTGGTCGGGGCTGTCCAGGTGCTTGCCGTCCCAGCAGTCGGGGAAGCGCAGGGTGAAGTGCAGCGTGCCGCCGTCGCACACCGGCCAGTTGCCGTCCCGGCTGCGGCTCCTCCCCTCCAGCGGGCCACCCGCGCAGTAGAACTGGTTGACCGCGCCGACCGGGGTCGGCACCTGGCGCGCCGCGTCCCCCACGACCATCCGCAGTCCCTGCGGCATCGGGACGGTCTTCGACTTGTCGCTGAGCAGCGATCCGTAGTAGACCACCACCTGCTTGGGCTGCACCGGCTGCTCACGCTCGAACAGCGTGGGCACCCAGTACGCCGAGTGGTCCTGCACCGGCTGGCAGCTCGACGCGGTGAAGCGCATCAGGTCGTCGAACGTGGTGCGCGCGTTGGTGCCGCTGTTGCCGATGAACGAGTGCAGGTGCGACGCGCCCGGCTGGCCGGGGAACACGATCGGGTCGTCCGGCGCGGAGTGGCTGTAGGCGCACGTGGCGTTGAACTCGGGGTTCCGATTGGGGTTGGGCGGCACGGGCCTGGGCGTCATCGCCTGGAAGGCGGCCAGTTGCGCGTTCCACTTCGCCTGATCGACCGGCATCCACGTGCCCGCCGCCATCGTCACGGCGCCGTGCTGGTGCCCGGAGTGCGACACCGCCGCCGTCCCGCCGTTCGGCACCAGCACCAGCCCCACCACCGCCACCGCCGCGGCGGCGATGGCGGTTCCGACCCTCTTCCGCTTACCTGGCACAGCTTCCTCCTCCACCCGCGGGAACCGGGACTTCCCGCCGAAGGTAGGGCGCGGCACCACGGGGGTCGTGAGTCGAAAGTCCCAGCCGCCGCCCGTTCGGGGCCCAATTCGCGAGCCCGTCCCGGATGCCCGCGCGCACCAGCACCTCGGCCGCGCCACGTGCGCCCACCCATTGTGAATGCTGATCACGCCAATAGCGGCCAGTGGTGCCCGATCATCCGAATGCCTACTGGGAAATTCCCGGTATTCGAATTCAGCCTAGTGCCCCGATAAATGCGGACCAGGGACATCCGCACCATGCTAAGCCGCGCGACACCACGTCCAGACTAGCACAATTCCTTGCCGGCACGACTGGCAGGCACTTCCCTCTAAAGGGCTAGTTTCACTAGTTGAACCACGTGTTAGCTTCAGCACCGTGGTATTTCCACGACTTGCGCGGAATGCAAAAGCGACCGGATAGCCGAAGCCGGCACGCCGCTGCCGTCATTCACTCCAGCCTTCGCAGCGTCGACGTCGGCTTGCTCAGTGAAGAAAAGGTGCACCATGTCGCAGGACAGCTTGACACGACTGTTCACTCTTCTCGACGGCAATCGCAGCGGTGGGATCGACCGGTCCGACCTGGAGACCTTCGGGGCCAGGGCGGGTGGCAGGGCCAAGGACAAGGTCGCCGCCCTGTGGGACTCGCTGTCCATCCTGGACCGCGACTCCGACGGCGTCGTGACCAAGGACGAGTTCATCGCCGGAGCCGACTACAACGCGGTGTTCGAATCCACCGTCGCTCTCCACCTGGCCCTGTTCGACTCCGCGGACGCCGACAACGACAGCAAGATCAGTCGCGCCGAGTGGGGGACCATCAATTCCACCCTGGGGATCTCGGACGCCGACGCGGACGCCAACTTCAACGCCGTCGACACCGACCGGGACGACCTGGTCACCCGCAATGAATTCCTCGAACGGGTGATCTCGCTCATCAAGGGGAACAGCGACCTCTCCTCGGTCGACGTCACGCGTCCCCCTGCGCGCACCTGAGCGAGACGCGGTCGGTCGCGAGGGTGTCGGGCGACCAGGTCGTGGACACCCCCGCTCCGACCGCGCGGGGTCACAGGTCGAGGACGACCTTGCCGCGCACCTCGCGGCCGAACAGCGCGCGGACGGCGGCGCCGACGTCCTCCCAGTCGCCCCTCGTCCCGACCCCGGCCGACAGCCTGCCCCCGGCCAGCAGGCCGAGCAGGTCCGTCAACTCCTCCGCGACCGGGGACGTCGTGTCCCCGAAGGTGTTGATCGTCCGCGGCGCGCCGAACCCGAACAGGGAGCCCGCCGGGAACGTGGTGTCGAGCCCCGAACTGGTGCCCACGAGGTGGATCGCGCCGCCCTCCGCCAACAGGTCCCACGCACCGGCGAGCAGCGGCCCTCCGACCGTGTCGAGCACGAGGTCGAACCGCCCCTCCACGGTGGACAGATCGGACACCGCCTCCGACGCGCCGAGTTCGGCCAGACCGACCGCTCGTCCGGGGCCACCGACCACCGCCGTCACGCGCGCACCGGCGAGCGCGGCCAGTTGCACGGCGAAGTGCCCCACTCCCCCGCTCGCGCCGGTGATCAGCACCCGGCGGGCCAGCAGCGACCGGGTTCGCAGGACGCGCAGCGCGGTCACCCCGGCGACGCCCAGCGCGGCGGCGTCGCTCAGCTCCACCCCGGCGGGCACCACGCCGAGCCTGGCGGGGCTGACCGCGACCCGTTCGGCCCACGCGTGCGGTGCCATCCCCACCGCGACGCGGGTGCCCTCCGGCGGACCGGAACCGTCGGCCGCGGCCCGGACGACGACGCCGGCCGCGTCGTGACCGTGGACGGCTCCGGCGGCCCACTGGTCGACGTGCTTCAGCTCGCCGAGGTTCAGCCCGATGTGCCGGACCTCCACCAGCGCCTCGTTGACGGCGGGTCGGGGCTCGTCGACGTCGGCGAACCGGACAGGTCCACCGTCGCCGTGTTCGACGACCAGTGCTCGCACGGTGATCTCCTCATCAGCGGAACGACAGGTGAGGTCGAGCCTCGATCACCGCGTCCGCGCCGACCACGTCCGGGAGCGTCAGGTGTGTGCCCGTCCGCCTCTCCGCAGGCGGCTACCGCTCGCGGACGGTGCGGCGGTACTCACCGGGCGCGAACCCCCGCGCCCGCCGGAAGGCCCGGCTGAACGCCTGCGGCGTGGCGTACCCGACCGCGCCCGCCATCACGTCGATCGGCTCGTCGGTGTCCCGCAGCCGGAGCGCGGCCAGGTCCATCCGCCAGCGGGTCAGGTACGCGCCCGGCGTCTGCCCCAGCGCGGCCGGGAAGCGCCGCGACAGCGTCGCCCTGGACACGCGGACCGCCGCGGCCAGCGTCGCGGTGGTCCACGGCCGCTCCGGGTGCTCGTGGATGTGCGTCAGCGCGTCGCGCACGACCGGGTCGAGCACAGCGCCCAGCCACGAACTCGACCGCTCGACGGGGTGGCTCTCCCACCAGGCGCGCACGAACCGCACGAGCAGCAGGTCGATGATGCTGTTCACGGCCGCCGTGGTCCCGATCCGCAGCTGGGCCAGCTCCTCGTCCAGCAGCCGGATGGCCCCGTCGAGGGAGGCGTTCGTCCTGGCGGGCAGGTGCGTCGGGGCGTCGAGCGCGGTCAGCAGCAGCGTGCTCACCTCGGGGTCCTGCTCGTAGTGCAGGGTGAGCAGCCGGGTCTGGACCGGCGAGGAGCCCAGCCGCAGGACGCCACCGCTCGACCGGGCCTCGATCGCGGCGTCCGCATCGCACGGGCCCATCCTGACGCCCGGCCCGCTCGACAGGCCGTGCGCCGTGCCGGGAGGCAGGAGGACGACGTCCCCCGCGTCCAGCCGCCGCGGCTGCTCACCGGGGACGTCGAGCCACGCCGTCCCGGCCGACACGGCGTGCAGCGCGGCTCCGGGGAAGGTGCTCAGCCACACGCCCCACTCGCCACCGGCGTCGAGCCGCACGCCGAGCGACCCCCGCGCGCCCGAGACCCGCAGCGCGTCCTCCAGAAGATCCACCGCTCACCGACCCCGCCCGCACCGACACCCCGACAGCCGCCGACGCTAGCAAGCGGGCTCCGCGAGGAGCGCCTCGATCTCCCGCCCGAACTCGCGGAGCAGGTCGTGCGGCTCGCAGCGGTCCCGGTCGCTCCTGCCGAGCACGCAGGCCGCGACCGACTGGTCCAGGGCCGCCGCCGCGGCCTCGGCCGTGAGGGTCGCCGCGGCCGGGACGCCGATGCCACCGCTCGGGAGCAGTCCTATCAGGACGGACGTCCGAGCCTCGTGGGACGCCCTCTCCGCCTGGCTTCGAACCGAACACCGACGAGGTCGCACCCGGCCCGTGCGCGAACCTCGTCCGGACCTCGCGCCCGCGGCCGAGCCGGTGTCAGCGCAGGGAGCGGAAGGTCGTCCGGATCTCCTCGACCAGCACGGCGGGCTGTTCGAGGGCGGCGAAGTGCCCGCCCTGGTCGAGCGCGCGGTAGTGCAGGACGTCGGTGTAGCGCCGCTCGACCCACCGCCGCGACGCCTGGACGGCCTCGCCGGGGAAGACGCTGAAACCGGTGGGGGTCGGGTTGGGCTCCGAGGACGGCCCCGGTTCCCGGAGCGCTTCCCAGTACAGCCGCGCCGACGAGGCACCCGCGTTGGGCAGCCAGTACATCATCACCTCGTCGAGGATCTCGTCGCGGTCGACGACCAGTTCGGGGTCGCCGTCGTTGTCCGTGACGTCCTGGAAGAGCGTGTAGATCCACGCGGCCAGACCGGCGGGCGAGTCGGCGAGGGAGTAGCCGATCGTCTGGGGCCGGGTGGACTGCTGCCTCGCGTAACCGTCCTGAGAGGACCGGTAGTGCCGCGCCCGCTCGATCATGCGCTGCTCGTCCGGTGTCGCGTCGGCCACCTCCTGCGCGGTGGGGAACACCATCGGCAGGTTGACGTGCGCGCCGAGCAGTCCCGAGGGCGCCCTGCGGCTGATCGCCTCCACGACGGCGGACCCCCAGTCACCGCCCTGCGCCACCCACTCGTCGTAGCCGAGGCGGCCCATCAGCTCGATCCACGCGTCGGCGATCCGCGACGGCCCCCAGCCCGTCGTGGTCGGCTTGTCGGAGAAGCCGAAGCCCGGCATGGACGGGACGACGACGTGGAACGCGTCCTCCGCCCGCCCGCCGTGCGCGACCGGGTCGGTCAACGGGCCCACCAGGCGCCGGAACTCCAGCACGGAGCCGGGCCAGCCGTGGCAGAGCAGGAGGGGGATGGCCGACGGCTCGGGCGAGCGGGCGTGCAGGAGGTGGACGCCCAGTCCGTCCAGGACGGTGCGGAACGAGCCGAGGTCGTTGATCTCCCGCTCGCAGCGCCGCCAGTCGTAGCCGGTGGCCCAGTGCTCGCACAGCGCGCGCAGCCGGTCCAGCTCGGGACCCTGGTCCGCGCCGGTCTCCCGGTCGGGCCAGCGGGTGTCGGCCAGTCGACGGGCCAGGTCGTCGAGTTCCCCGTCGGCGACCTCGACGCGGAACGGTTCGACGGTCGTGAGCTGACTGGACACGGAGCCTCCTCGGGATGCGGTGACGGCAGCGTAGCTCAGAAGTGGAATCTCATTTCAACTTGAGAACCTGGTTTCCAGTTGCTACGTTCGGCGCATGGAGGAACGGCCACTGCGCCGCGACGCGGAGCGCAACCGGCAACTGCTGCTGCGGACGGCCCTCGCCCTGATGGCCCGTGACGGACTGGGGGTGTCCTACGAGAAGATCGCCCACGAGGCGGGCACCGGCACGGGCACCGTGTACCGCCGGTTCCCCGAGCGGACGGACCTGGTGGACGCCCTGTTCACCGAGCACGTCGACGCCGTGGTCGGCCTCGCCGAGCGGGCGAGCCGGGCCGAGGACGCGTGGGAGGGGCTCACGTGGTTCCTGACGCGGCAGTTCGAACTGGAGGCCGACAACCGGGGCCTGGGCGAGCTGCTGCGCAGCGGGAACCAGGCGTCGCACCTCGTGGTGCGGGGCCGGGCCAGGATCACCCCGCTCGTGGCGGGGCTGGTCGACCGGGCCGTCAGCGCCGGTCAGCTGCCCGCCGGGGTGGTTCCGGGCGACCTCGTCGCCGTGCACCTGATGGTAGGCGCGGTGATGGACGCCGCCAGGGAGGTCGACCCCACCCTGTGGCGCCGTTCCCTGACCGTGGCGCTGGCCGGGCTCCGCCACGCCGAACTGCCCGGCACACCGCCGGACGAGCACGTCATCGACCGCCTCTACGGCGTCCCGCCAGCACAACCCGACCAGGAGGTCGTCCACCGTGACACTGCCGAATGACCTGCTCGACGTCCTGCACGCCCCGGCGCTGTGCTTCCTCACGACCCTCATGCCGGACGGCTCGCCCCAGATCACCGAGACCTGGGTGGACACCGACGGGGAGAACATCGTCATCAACACGGTGAGCACCCACCAGAAGACGCGCAACGTGGCGCGCGACTCGCGGGTCGCCGTGGCCATCGCGGACCCGGAGTCGCCGTCGCGCTACTGGGCGGTCCGGGGCCGCGTCCTGTCGGCCACGACCGAGGGCGCCGAGGAGCACATCGACAAGCTGGCCCACAAGTACCTGGGGCGCCCCTACCCGTGGTACGGCGGCCGGACGCAGCAGCGCGTCGTGCTGGTCATCGGCGTGGACAAGCTGCACACGCCGCGCGGGTGAGCCGGGCCCGCCCGGCTCCGCGGCGAGCCGGGCAAGCGCTTCCAGAGGAATGCACTCGATCGTGGCGAACTAACAACGCGAATGCCGGTGAATATCACGAATCACGCCGTTATTCGCGTCCGCACGTCACTCCCGCAGCCTATCGACCACCTACTCCCATTGGGTTTTAATTCCGTACGGAATCCACATGGGAAAGGAATACCATGATTCGGAGAATCGTCGCGGTGGCTGCCGCGGTGACACTGGCGGTCCTCGCCCCGGCCCCGGCCTCGGCGCGGCAGGCGCTGACCATCCCTCCTCCCGACTGCGCCGCCGTCCGCGCCCTGCTGCCGATCGCGGGCGACGGCAACTACCTGCTCAACACCGGCACCCACCTCGTGCCGGTGTACTGCCACGACATGGCGGGCGACCCGAGGGAGTACGTCACGCTCGGCGCCGCCAACTTCTCGCAGTACACCGCGGGCGGCGCGGCACCGGGCACGAGCGTGCGCACCACGTTCACCCGCGTGCGCCTCGACCCGGCGACCCTGACCGTCGACATCAACGACCTCACGTTCGCCACCTCCACCGGCTCGCTGTCCCAGGGGGCCTCCGTCGTCACCTCCATGCCCTACGCGGTCGCCATGTCCTGCGACGGCGGTGCCAGCGGTGTCGGCAGGATCGACCTCACCGGCACCGCGTTCACCCTGTCCGACACCTTCCAGGTCGGCGGGTTCGACGCGTCGGGCACCGCGACCACCAGCGCCGACAACCGCACCGCCGACCTGGCCGGTGGCGGCTACTGCGGGTGGATCACCTCGGCCCCGTACATCTACAACCCGATCAACCCGAGCGGCCCCGACCTCCACCTCGGTCTCGCGTGCGGCCCCTACAACACCATCGACGTCATCCTCAACAGGGCGTGCGTGACCCTGCCCTGATTCCCCTTTCGCGACCGCGCCGCAATTCCGCGGTTCCGGTGCCGCGTTCGACCGGCACCCGTTCTTCCTCCCCAGACACTGGGGGTGGGCCGTGCCCGGAGGGCCGGGACGCGTCCTCGACGACGGCACCCCGGCCAACCGCGTCCTACCGCCCGCCGCCGCGGTGGTCCGGCCTCAGGTGTCGGGCGAAGAACCGGTTCACGGACTCCCCCTCGAACGCGGGGACGCCGGTGTGCCCGCCCGTGTTGGCGTGCAACGTCTTCTCCGCCGACCCGAGCGCGTCGAACAGGTCCAGGGCCATCCGCCGGTCGTTGCCCTCGTCGTCCCACTGGAGCAGGACCAGCAGCGGCACGGTGACCTGCCGGGCCTCGTCGAACACCGCGCGGGGCACGAAGCTCCCGGCGAACAGGACGGCCGCGCGGACGCGCGGCTCGACCACCGCCAGCCGGACCCCGATGGAGATCACCCCTCCGGAGTACCCGACCGGGCCGCTGATCTCGGGCAGCGGGAGCAGGGCGTCCAGGAGGGCCCGCCACTCCGGGACCGCCTGCTCGACCAGGGGGAGGACGAGCCGGTCAACGGTCCCGTCGTCGACCGGCTCGCCGGCCTCCAGCGCCCGGCGCAGGTCGGCGCGGGCCTGGTCGGCGGCGGCGGACGGGGGCCGCTCCCCGGCCCAGGGCAGTTCGATGGTGGCCGCGGCGAAGCCCTCCGCCGCGCACTGCCGGGCCCTGGCCGCCAGCCTGGGGTACATCCCGCGCAGGCCGCCGGGATGGCCGAGCAGGATCAGCGGGGCCGGTGCGGAGCCGGCCGTCCACAGGACGCCGGGGACCTCGCCGAGGGTGAACGCGCGTTCGAGGACGCCGTCGTCGAGGCGCTGTTCGGACGTGAATCGCATGTGGGTCGTGCCTTTCGGGAGTGCTCGTGAGCGGCGCTCCCGGACGACCTAGCGCCCGGCCGTGACCCCGGAGGGGAGCACCCACGTCGGTACAACGGTCACGGGTACCACCTCCTCGATCTCTCGCACGGCCGCCGGGAAGGTAGCAGCGCCCGTCGCGGGTCCGCCACCGGGTTTCCGGCCGACGGGCGGGCGCACCGCCGGGATCACCCCGTGCGGCACGGGGTCCGCGAGCCGCCGCCCGCCGGCGCGAGCGCGGACGAGCCCAGCAGCGCCAGCTTCTCGGCGTCCGAGGAACCCGCTTCGGCGTGGTAGACGACGAGGGTGAGGCCGTCGGTCCCGCTGATCGCGAGCCTCTCGCGGTGCAGGCGCATCCGCCCCACCCGCGGGTGGTCGAACGGGATCGGGGCACCGCGCTGGTCGCGCACGTCGTGGCGGTCCCACAGGGCGCGGAAGCGCGGGCTGGCGGCGGTGAGCTCGCCGATGACCTCGACGAAGCGCTGGTCGTCGGTGTCGGTGCCCGCGGAGTGGCGGAGGCTGGCGACGTAGCAGCCCGTGATCCCCTCCCAGTCCTCGTGCAGGCACCGCTCGGCCGGGTCGAGGAACACGTCGAGCAGCTGGTTGCTCCCGACCGACAGGCGCGGGGACAGCGCGGTCGCCAGGGCGTTGACGGCCAGGACGTCGAAGTAGCGCCCCTCCACGAACGCGGGGTGCGGCAGGGTCGACAGGAGCACGGCGGTACCGGTGGGCACCACCTCCACCCGCGGCGTGCGGCGCGTCCGCCGGGGCCGGTCCGCGCCGAGGGCCAGCAGGTGGGCCAGGTGCTCGTCGTCGAGCAGGAGGACGCGGGCGATGGAGTCGAGGACCTGCACGGACGGGTTGCGGTCGCGACCCCGTTCCAGGCGCAGGTAGTAGTCGACGCTGATGCCCGCGAGCATGGCGACCTCCTCGCGCCGCAAGCCGGGCACCCGCCGACCACCGAGGTCGGTGAGGCCCACCTGCTCGGGCGTGACGAGCTGCCTGCGGGCGCGGAGGTACTCGCCCAGGTGGTTCGGCTTGTCGGTCACCGGACCACGGTAACCCGCCCGCGAGGCGCCCTGGGGGGACCTGTCACCACCCCGGTCCGCCGGGGCACTGGTCCGGTCCCGGCGCGCGGCGTTCGCTGGTGGGGACGTGATCCACTGGTTCGAGCACCGAAGAGGCGACGAGGACATGGGGCAGTTCGAGGGCAAGACGGCGGTGGTGACGGGCGGCAGCACCGGGATCGGTCTGGCGACGGCGAAGCGGCTCGCCGCCGAGGGTGCGCACGTGTTCGTCACCGGCCGTCGCGAGGCCGAGCTGGACAAGGCCGTCGCCGCCATCGGCGACGCCACCGCGGTACCCGGCGACGTGAGCGTCGCGGCCGACGTGGACCGCCTGTACGAGCGGGTGCGGGAGCGCGGGCGGGGTGTCGACGTGCTGTTCGCCAACGCGGGCATCAACCCGGTCGCGACGTTGGAGGAGCTGAGCGAGGAGGTCCACGACTCGATCTTCGACGTCAACGTGAAGGGCACCTTCCTCACCGTGCGGAAGGCCCTCCCGCTGCTCAACGCCGGTGCCGCGGTGATCCTGACCGGTTCCACGGCGGGCGCGGGCGGTGCGGCGGGCATGAGCGCCTACGGCGCGTCGAAGGCGGCCGTGCGGGCCTACGCGCGAGCCTGGGCCGCCGAGCTGGGCGGCCGGGGCGTCCGGGTCAACGCGGTCTCGCCGGGCCCGGTGAAGACCCCGCTGTGGGACGAGGCCTTCGGCGAGCGCGCCGAGGAGATGATGGCCGGTGTCGCGGCGGGCCTGCCCGCCGGGCGGGTCGCCGACCCGGACGAGATCGCCGACGCCGTGCTCTTCCTCGCCTCGCCGCGGAGCAGCTTCGTCTACGGCGCCAACCTCTACGTCGACGGCGGCCTGAACCAGATCTGACGGGGAGTTCGCCGTCCACCAGGTGCGCGACGGGCGGTTCGCGCACAAGACGGCCCTGTGCGACGCGGACGGGCTGCGCGGGCGGTGGACCGGTTGACCGTCAGTCGAGTTCGCACTCCCCTCGTGCCGGCCTTCGCACGACGGTGCCGCGGGAAGGCCGGCACGGGGGCGCATCGCCGCTTCTGGTTGCCTCCGCGGTGCGGTGGCGCTGCTCGACACAGCGGCGTTGATCACTCAGCTGTGGTTCCGGCGCCGCTCAGCGCGGCGATGTGCTCCGCGAAGCCAGCGGCCTCGGCCTCACCGGGCCCGTAGACGCGTTCGAATTCGACCGCCATGGCCTTCAGCCCTTCCACCATCCCCGACGTGTCACCAGCGTCACGAAGGCAGGTGATGATGTTCCGGTGAAGGGTGAGCACCGAGTGGTCGTCCACGTTCCACGTCTGCCGCGCCCCGATCAACAGGTCCTTGTACGCGGCTGCCGCGTCAGCGAAGAGGCCAGCCCTGTCCCACCAGTACGCGCACTCCCTCAGAGTTGCCAGGGTTTCAGGGTGTTCGTTCCCCAGTACGCGCTTCCGATCGGCGAGGACCGCCCTGAACTCCGTCACGGCCCGTGCCGTGTCGCCAGCGATCGCGCGCCAGTAAGCCAGGTTGTTCCTCGTGGACAACGTGTGGGGATGATCATCTCCCAGCACCTTGCTCCTGCTCGACAGAACGCGTTCCAGTCCTGCGACGGCACCCTCGACGTCACCGTTCCCGCCGCGCCAGTGCGCGAGGTTGTGAGAGGTCGTCATGGTGAGCACGTTGTCGTCACCGAGAACGCGGCGGAGATCTGGGAGCAGGACTTCGAAACACGACACGGCCGCCGCGGGATCACCTGCTTCCCCCGTCCAACGAGCAACGTTGCTCCTGGCGGTCAACGTGCTGGGGTGCTCCGGCCCCAACACCTGCGTGTAGATCTGCACGAGGTCGCGAAATTCCCGCAGCGCGTGCTCGACGTCCCCGCTGTGCGCGCGCCAGTACGCGAGGTTGTTGTAGACCTCCAAGGTGTCCGGATGATCGGCGCCCAACACTCGACGACAATCACTGATGAGGGCCTCGAACTGGGCCAGCGCTTCTCGGGGACCTCCTGCTTCGCCGGTCCAACGGGCACAGTGGTCACGGGCGTGGAGGGTGTACGGGTGCTCCTCGCCCAAGCGCGCGCGGGCAACGTTCACGAACCGGGTGAACTGGTCCCTCGCCGCGGCCACAGCACCGGATTCCCCACGACTGATCGCCGCCCGGAACAACAGGTTTCGACAATGGCAGTCCCACACCACGCCATCGGTGTTCACCTCCAGCGCATCGGCGTTGACGCGCAGAACCTCCACGAAACCCTGGTCACGCTCCACGGACGGCCACACCGCGTTCAGGGCGCGCGCAGCGACATGGGTAAGACCCTTGAGCGCTCCGGGTTGGAGGTCGTCACGAGTTGCCCGTTGCACCAAGGAGTGCACCCGCACGGTGTGAACCGATGTGGAGTCGAACGTGATCAAACTCAAGCGGTGCAGGCAGTGCAGGCCATCAGTGCTGTCATCGACGTCGACCGATCGGCCGGTGGCCCTGACGAGCAGGTCCAGGACAGCGGTCGTGGTGAAGACCTCCGCCGGGATTCCGTTGGGGTCCAGCAGGCTGGCCACGGCGAGCAGCGGGCGGCCGAGACCGGCGGGGGTCAACTGGTCGGCCAGTTCGACGGACAACGACCAGGTGGTGGCGACCGTCGTCCGGTGTTCGTCGGGCAAGGAACCGACCTCCGGGAACAACGACGCCAGCCTACGTCTGCGATCGGCGAATCGAGCCCGGTACGCCTCGCAGGACAACTGCCTGTCCAACGCGTACGCCGACGCCTGCGCCAGTGCCAGCGGCAGGTGTCCGAGGTCGTCGGCGAGTTCGACGAACGATGCCAACAGGTGCCGGGAATCGCTGAACGCCGTGCGCAGGTACGCGTAGGACTCCTCCGGGGCGAAAACGCCGACATCGACGAGATCGCGCCCGACACCGCGCACGGCGGTGTCACGACGGCGGGTCGTGGCCACGACCCGGCCACCCGCCCCCGGCGGCCACAGACCATTCACGTCCGACGGTGTGCGGATGTCGTCGAGAACGACCAACCAGCGGCACGACGTGGTGGCCAGCCACGTCAGCAGGCGCCGCGCGCCACGTTCGGGATCCGACCGGTCATCCCCGAAGAGGGCGGACGCGAGGTGTGCGTACTCGGCCACCACGGATTCCCGCGAACTCGCGGTGACCCACACCAGCAGGTCGAGTTCCCCGGATTCCCACAGGCGTTCGGCGAAGTCAACGGCGAGTTGCGTCTTGCCGACGCCTCCCAATCCGACCAGCACCGTGGTGTCGGCTCCACCGAGCCGAGACGAAGTCGCACTTCGTCGCTGGAACGACATGGCCCGCGGAGGAACCGCTCCCGCCCTGTGGGGGAGCGTGACCTCGGCCTGGTCGTTGGCCAGCTCGTAGCGCACTCCGCCCAAGATCGTACCCGCGTTGACCACGTTCCCCTGAACGTCACCCGAGATCGAATTCGACACGGCGGACGATGAAGGCGAACCTTCGCGCGGCGACATGGCGCGAGTATCTCAAAGATCATTTTCGATAAACACGCAGGTATTTCCGCAGAACTGCGGCCGCGTGCCACTTCTCTCCACGGTGTCGTGCGGCACGTGCGGCCGAGGAGGTTCCCGTCACTGCTGCCGGAACGGCAAATTCTCTCGCCCCACCCCCGCCCTCCCCGGCTACCGTCCGCCGACCCGTCGAGCCGTGCACACCCCAGAAGGACACCATGGACATCTTCCTGACCGGCGCGACCGGTTTCCTCGGAGGCGTCATCGGCGCCCGCCTCGTCGCCGACGGGCACGCGGTGCGCGGTCTCCTCCGCGACCCGGCCGACGCGCACCTGGTCGCGCGGGCCGGGATCACGCCGGTGATCGGCGACCTGGACGACGCCGACCTGCTCACCGCCGAGGCGGAGCGCGCGGACGGCGTGGTCAACGCGGCCGCCAGCGACCACCGCGGCGCGGTCGAGGCGCTGCTGCGCGGCCTGCGCGGGTCCGGCGGGCCGTTGCTGCACACCAGCG
The DNA here is from genome assembly GCF_057122925.1 of Umezawaea sp. Classification (NCBI taxonomy): domain Bacteria; kingdom Bacillati; phylum Actinomycetota; class Actinomycetes; order Pseudonocardiales; family Pseudonocardiaceae; genus Umezawaea; species Umezawaea sp. The sequence continues at coordinate 73,686 of NZ_DBNGPQ010000166.1, forward strand.
GGACCAGCGTCGTCGGTGACGACGCCAAGGGGGAAGCCTTGTCCCCCACCGTGTTCGACGACGCGGGGGAGGTGGTCGCCGACGCGCACCCGGTCCGCCGGGCCCGCTTCGCGATCGACACCGACGTCGTGGCCGCGGCCAGCACCGGTGTGCGCACGGTCGTGCTGTGCAACTCGCTCGTCTACGGCACCGGTCGTCCACCGCGCCCCGACACCGTCCTGCTGGTGCCGCTGGTCGAGCAGGCCCGCGGCAGCGGCGTCGTCCGCGTGGTGGGCGTCGGCGCGAACACCTGGTCGACCGTCCACGTCGACGACGTGGCGGCGCTGTACTCGCTCGCGCTGGGCGATCCGAACGCGAGCGGCTTCTACTTCGTGGAGAACGGCGAGGCCTCGTTCGCCGAGATCGGTGCCGCCATCGCGCGGCGGCTCGGGCTCGGGCCGGTCGAGCCGTGGCCGCTGGAGGACGCGGCGCGCGCGTGGGGCGAGGGTCTGGCCCGGTTCGCCCTGGGGTCGAACAGCCGTGTCCGCGGCACCCGCGCCCGGCAACTCGGCTGGCGGCCCGAGCACGCCTCGATCACCACGTGGATCACGGAGGACCTGATCGTGAGGTGACCTCCCCCTCGGCCTGCCGGTCACGACGATCGGCAGGCCGAGGGGGAGGTGCCTCAGACCCCCGAGCACCGTCGCCACCCGGTCACCGGGGCGGGTCCGGTGCCAGGCGACGACGAGGAGCAGCACGCCCACCGCCAGGGGGATGGCGCTCGGCGACCGGCCCGGCGCCCGCGGCGGTCCGGGCGGCTCCAGCACGGTCACCGCCTGGATCGCGCGCGCCGGGGTGGCTCGTGGGCACCGGAACCGCCGGTCGTGCGGGAGTGGCGGGCGTCCTCGTGGTCGGGACGCCGTGGCAGAACGCCCCCGCGTCGCAGGGGGCGGCGGGCTCAGACGACCAGGACCCGCCGTCCACGCGTGTGCCCCGCCTGGCTGTCGACGTGCGCGGCGGCGGCGTCGGCGAGCGGGTAGGACCTGTCGACCGGGATGTGCAGCCGTCCCCGCGCGATGAGGTCGACGGCCTCCGCGAGCGCGTCCGACATGCTCCCGGCCGCACCGGAGAACCGGACGCCGGTCCCCTGCTCGTCGAGGTCGGCGATGGTGATCACCTTGCGCGGGTCCCCCGTCAGCTCGACCAGTTCGCGGAGCACACCGGACCCGGCCAGGTCCAGCGCCGCGTCCACGGGACCGAGCCGCCGCACCCGCTCCACCCAGCCCTCGCCGTACGTCGTGGCGACCGCGCCCAGGCCGCGCAGGTAGTCCTGGTTGGCGGGCCCGGCCGTGCCGATCACCGCGATGCCGCGGTCGCGGGCGATCTGGAGCACCGCCGATCCGACTCCCCCGGCCGCGCCGCTCACCAGCAGCGTCCGCCCCGGCCGCACCCCGACCTCGCGCAGGACTCGCAGCGCGGTCTCCACCACGGACGGGTACCCGGCCGCCTCGTCGAACGGGAGCCCGTCGGGCATCCGCGCCCACGCCGACAGCACGGCGTACTCGGCGTAGGTGTTCACGCCCTCGCCGAACACGGGGTCACCGACCTCGACCCCGGCGACGCCGTCGCCGACCTCGTCGACCACCCCGGCGGCGTCCTGCCCGATCCCCGAGGGCAGGGAGAGGGGCCGGACCTGCTGGAACTGGCCTTCGCGGATCCTCCAGTCGACGGGGTTCACGCCCGCCGCCCGCACCGCGACGCGCACCTCGCCGGGGCCCGCGTGGGGCTCCTCGGCGTCGACGAGCCGCAGGACGTCCGGACCGCCGTACTCGGTGAAGCTCACTCTCCTCATGCCGACCAACATAACACTAACGGTTAGCTTTTTGGAACGGGTACGGTTTTGGATTTGGTAGCCTCCGCGGATGACCGTGCCGACGGGGCGCCGGGAGCGCAAGAAGGCCGCGACCCGCCAGAAGATCGCCGACACCGCCCTGCGGCTGTTCCTGGAACGCGGGTACGAGGCGGTGGGCATCCGGGACGTGGCCGCCGAGGCCGACGTCGCCGTCACCACGCTCTTCTCCCACTTCGCCTCCAAGGAGGCCCTGGTGTTCGAGCGGGGGGACGAGTTCCAGCAGCGCCTCACGCGGGCGGTCACCGACCGGGCGCCGGGCGAGCCGCTCGTCCCCGCGCTGCGCCGCGAGGTCCACGCCCTGGTGCGGCACTGCACGGGCGACGGCGCGGCCCCGACCTGGCACCTGATCGACGAATCCCCCGCCCTGCGGGAGTACGAGCAGTCGATGATGCTGCGGCAGGCCGAGTCGCTGGCGGCGGCCATGACCGCCGATCCCGACCTGGGCGGGAACGCGACGGCCTGCCGGGCCGTCGCCAGGTTCGTGACCGCCGCCTACTCGGTGGCCCGCGAGGCCGCCGACCCGCGGGCCGCGGTGGACGAGGTCTTCCACATGATCGAGGCCGCCTGGGAGGCGGGCCGCCGCGCGCCGGGCGAGGAGCTGTCACGGGCCTGACCGGCGCGGGCCCGTGTTGGCGCGACCCCCCTTCCGCGCGCGGGGACGCGGCGCGCCGGAGCCGGACGGCAGGCGCGGGGTCACCGGGCCGCGACCTCCGTCCGGGGAACCGGTCGTGAACCGGACTCCCACCGATCACGGCGTGCGCGCGGGCCGCAGGACGTAGTCGTAGGTGAGCGCGCGGTACGGCCGGTCGAGTCCGCGGGCGCGGTAGTCGGCCGGGTCGTCGTGGGTGGTGGTCGACTTGACCGCGTCGGCCGGGATGGCGCCCTCGACGGTGCTCACGACGAGCGGGTCGCCGTCGAAGTAGATCTGGGTGGTCAGCGGCAGGCACCCGTCGGCGGAGACGACCGAGTGGATGTGCAGCGGGCGGAGGCCGTCGAGGCGCAGCGCGTCCAGCAGTTCGGAGAGCGGGCCGTCCGGCGGCAGGCCGAAGGTCTCGGTGCCGGGCACGACGGTGCTGAACTCGTAGCGCCCTCCGGCGTCGGCGACGACCCTCCCCCGCAGGTTGTGGGTGGGGATGCCGGTGGAGTCGTTGGGGATGTCCAGCGGCGCGAAGGCGGTGCTGTCGACGCCGGAGTAGACGTCGTCGGCGTCGATCTGCCAGACGTCGAGGACGGCGCCGGGAAGCGGGTCGCCCGTGGTGGAGCGCACGGTTCCGGACACGACGAGGGGTTCACCGGGTTCGTCGGGGCGCATGGGGAGCACGGCGGGGCTGCGCAGGAGCGGGGAACCGGGGATGCGCGCCGGGCCCTCCATCTCCCAGTGGCTCGCGCCGTCCTTCTCCGGGTGGGCGTACGGGACGCCCTCGGTCGCCTTCACGACGGTCTTGTGGAACAGGATGCTCGCCGACGACAACTGGCCCGCGTCGGCGACCCGCCCCAGCCACGCGGTGGCGGCGAGCAGTTCGTCGAGGGTGACCTGGTGCTTGAGGATGACGTCGTCGACGGCGCGGCGCAGGTCGGCGAACACGACCCGCAGGCGGTTTTCGGACTGGCTCACGCGCGGTGGCTCCTTCTCGGTGCGGTGGCGGTGTCGAGTGGACGGACGTGGGGACGCGTCGGGACCGGTCAGCGGCGGATGCCCGCGACGAGCGCTTCCCAGTTGCGGGAGGCGATGCGCTCGCGGTCGTCGTCGCTGATCGGTGCCGTGTCCAGGAAGCGCCGCGCGGACCCTCCGCGCTCCCTGTTGAACGGGTAGTCGGAGGCGTACACGACCCGCTCGACCCCGACCGTCTCCAGCGTCCAGCGCAGGTACCGGTGGCTGGAGATGCCGCCGGGGGTGATGAGGACGTTGGAGCGGAAGTACTCCGCGATCGGGCGCCGCAGACCCGCGAGCCCGTCCAGGACCGCGACGCGGTCGAGGTAGAACAGCACGACCTCGCCCCAGTGGCCCAGGATGACCTGGAGGTCGGGGAACCGGTCGAACACACCGGAGACGATCATCCGCAGGACGGTCAGCCCGGCGTCGTAGTGCCAGCCGAACGCCCCGGTGGCCAGCATGCCGTCCACCGGCTCCCCGAAACCGCGGTAGTAGGCGCGGTCGACGGCCGGGAGCGGGGCGCGCGGGTGCAGGTAGAGGGGTGCGCGCAGGTCCTCGGCGGCCTCGTAGACGTCCCAGAACTCGGGCGCGTCCAGGGAACGGTCCCCGGAGCGGGCGTTCACCAGTGCCCCGTTGAGCCCGAGTTCGGTGACCGCGCGGCGCAGTTCGTCGGCGGCGGCGCGCGGTGCGGGGGTGGCGAGGGCCGCGAACCCCTGGAGGCGGCCGGGGTTGCGGCGCACGGCGGCGGCGATGGCGTCGTTCGTGGGCCCCTGGAGGGCGGTCGCCTCCGCGGCGCGCAGGTTCTGGAGGCCCGGTGTCGACAGGGACAACACGGCCGTGTCGATCCCGGCGTCGTCCATGGCGGCGACGCGTCCGTCGTCGACGTCGAGCAGCGCGCGCGTGACCTCATCGGTGAGGGCCCACCTCATCATCGGCTCCGAGAGCCCGGGGTCCTGCCGCCGCCACGCCTCGACCACGTCGGCGGTGACCATGTGCTCTTCGAGTGCGTACAGCTTCACCAGGGGGCTCCTGCCGATCGGAGGTGACACGTGAATTTTCAAGTGTCACGCTAATCCATGCTGACATGAAGATTCAAGTCATAGTGGGCTCTCAGTACACTGCGCGCATGTCCGCTTCAGGGGAGTCCGACGTGCCCGAGCCGCGCTGGCTCGCGGGCGACCAGCTGGCGGCGTGGCGCGGGTTCATGAGGCTCCTCCAGACGCTGCCCGCCGTGCTGGGGGTGCAGCTCCAGCAGGACTCGAAGCTCAGCTTCCTCGAGTACTACGTGCTGGCGCACCTGTCGGAGCAGCCCGAGCGCCGCCTGCGGATGAGCGACCTCGCGGACCTCGCGGGCTCGGAGCTGTCCCGCCTGTCGCACCTGGTCACCCGCCTGGAGAACCGGGGTTTCGTGCGCCGCGAACCCGACCCGCTCAACGGCCGCTACACGCAGGCGATCCTGACCGACGCCGGTTTCGCCCACCTGGCCGACTCGGCGCCCGGACACGTCGGCCGGGTGCTGGACGTGTTCATCGACGTCCTCGACCCGGATGAGCTGCGGACCCTGCACCGGGTCTCCGACAAGGTGCTCGCCCGCATCGACCGCGACCGCGGCTGAGGCCGACCGCGCTGGTGTTCCCCGAGCGCCGGACACGGGCGGGGCGCGTGGGCCAGACTGCTGCGATGGTTCCCGAGTACACCAAGAGCGACCGGTTCCGCGGTGCTCGCATCCACCTGTCCGACCTCGCAGGCCTGGAGATCCGCGACTGCGAGGTCACCGGCCTGAAGATCGTCGACTGCTACGGCGGCGAGGTCCACGTCGGCGGCGACTTCGAGCGCCTCGTCGTCAACGACGTCGACGTGACCGCCTACGTCGAGGGTGAGCTCGACCGCCTGCACCCCGCGCGGGTGCTGGCGCGGGACGCCTCCTCCGTCGAGGACTACCGGGCGGCCTGGGCCGCCGTCGAGGCCCGGTGGAGCGCGACGCTCGACCGGGCGCGGCTGCTCCCCGACGCCCGGCTGCACGAGCGGGTCGATGGCGAGTGGTCGTTCGTCGAGACCCACCGGCACCTGCTGTTCGCCTCCGACGCCTGGCTCGGCAACGCCGTCCTCGAAGAGGACGCGCCCTACCACCCGCTGGGCTTCCCCTCGGGCGGTATGCCGCCCGAGGAGTCGACCGCGCTGGGACTCACCCTCGACGCCGCGCCGACGCTCGACGAGGTGCTCGCGCCGCGGCTGGCCCGCATGGCCGTGGTCCGGCGCGTGGTCGACGCGCTCACCACCACCGAACTCGACCGGGTGTGCGGGCGGAAACCGGCGGACCCGTACCCCGACCAGGAGTACGTCGTGCGCCGCTGCCTCAAGGTCGTGCTCAAGGAGGAGGCCGAGCACCACCGCTACGCGGTGCGCGACCTCGCGGTGATCGAGGCGGCCGAACAGGGGTAGCCGCGGTCTCGCCGTCAACGGCGCCGATCGGCCTCGGTGCGGGCGTTCCAGCCGCCGAGCACGCTGAGCGGGTCGTGCTCCGGGAGCCCGGCGCGGGCGTGCGGACCACGATCCGAAATCCGGGTCGCCCGCAGCGCGTGACGGGCACCCGGCTCAGCCCGTCCGCGCGGGCGCGGGGCCGGGCAGGTCCGACGGCACCCCGTCCCTCGTGCGCCACCACCCGCGCGACGCCAGCCCGGCCAGCACGGCGCCCGTCGCGTTGACCAGGACGTCGTCCAGCGACGACACCCGGTCGAGTTGGAGGACGTACTGCGCGGTCTCGACCAGGAGCGAACAGCCCGCCCCGAGCAGCAGGACCCGCGGCACGGTCGCCACCGCCGCGAACCGCATCGGGGCGAAGAACCCCAGCGCCGCGAACACCAGCAGGTTGCCGACGGTGCCCAGCACCCCCATCGTGGCCAGGTCCCGCAGCGGGACCAGGCTCACCCGACCGGGCACGACGCCCGCCCCCTCCCCCGGCATCAGCGTGATCCACACGAACGGCACCGTCCCGTGGACCAAGCCCACCTCGGCCACCGACGTGCGCCACGCCGACGCGACCCCGGCGGCCCGCCGCCGACGTGCCAGTGCCCACGCCACCAGCACGGCCACCGGCAGGGTGACCAGCGTCATCAGCACGACGCCGTTCTCCGTGCCGAAGCAGCCGCGCCACTGCCCGGACACGCACGCCGGAGCGGCCATGAAGAGCATCCGCCGCACGGAGAACGCCAGGTAGGCCGAGCAGGCGGTCGCCAGGACGACGAGCACGATCACGATCGTGCGGCGGGACGGTGCACCTCGGGTCATCGCACCAGTGAAGGCGGGGGGCCGTTGCGGGGGCGTATCCGGTTTCCGATACGCCCGCGATACCCCGACACGGGTCGAGGGCCGTCCGGTGGACGGCCCTCGACCCGTGTGCGGCTCCCGGTCAGCGCTCGCCGAGCTGCCACTCCGGCCGCACGTAGTGGCAGGTGTAGCCGTTCGGGTAGCGCTCCAGGTAGTCCTGGTGCTCCGGCTCGGCCTCCCAGAACGCGCTCGCCTCGACCACCTCGGTGACGACGCTGCCCGGCCACTTGCCGGAGGCGTCGACGTCGGCGATGGTCGCCTCGGCCACCCGCTTCTGCTCATCGGTCTCGTAGAAGATCGCCGAGCGGTAGCCCGCACCGATGTCGTTGCCCTGGCGGTTGCGGGTCGACGGGTCGTGGATCTGGAAGAAGAACTCCAGGATCTGCCGGTAGCTCAGCTGCTCGGGGTCGAACACGATCTCGATGGCCTCGGCGTGGTTGCCGTGGCGGCGGTACGTCGCGTTGGGCGTGCTGGGGTCGCCGGTGTAGCCGACGCGGGTGTCGACGACGCCGGGGTGGCGGCGGAACAGGTCCTGCATGCCCCAGAAGCAGCCGCCCGCGAGAACAGCCTTCTCCGTCACGGTGATACTCCTCTGCTCGGTGTTCACCCAGGAGAACGTTCGGACGGGGGTCGTTCATCCCCGGCGGGTTGTGACGTGTCCATTACGGGGGTCAGGAGCCGTAGGTGGCCTGCTCGACGGTGAACACGTTGCGGTGGCCGACGGTCTCCTGGAGGGACCAGAGCAGGTCGGGCTGGGTGGCGTCCTCCCAGTAGCTGATGCTCTCCGCGCCGCCCACCCAGTTGTGCGTGGCCGGACCGGTGGCGGGCGCCCAGTAGTACAGCTTCTTGGCCCCCGACGAGGCGAACCACCAGCGCGAGTTGTGCGAGGCGACGCCGTTCAGCTTGTACCAGGGCAGCCGGAGCGCCTCGGTGGCCGTGGTCGTGGCGGCGAAGGTGGTGGCTCCGGGGGCGAACGGGAAGCGGACCGCGCGCGGGGGGCGGTTCGGGTAGTCCGCGCAGTCGGCCTGGCAGGTGTACTCGGTCACGACGATCGACGCGGTGGGACGGTCCAGGGAGATCGTCGACCACCTGAGCGAGGCGTCGGACGTGGTGGCGGCGGTGACCGTGCCGACCTGCGGGAGGACGTAGGCGTAGTTGTGGGCGTAGTAGGTGGTGTCGGACTGCCTGCCGATCTGGCTCGCGGTACCGCCCGTGTCGGTCTTGAGGATCTTCCTCATGTCGAACACGCGCATGCCGCGGCCCGTGTCGGCGACGTAGAGGTGGTCGCCGTACCAGGACACGCCGCCCGCGTGCACGGGGATGTCCTTGAAGTCCGGCGCCTCGGCGGTGCCGGTGGGTTCCACGAGCAGGATCTTGCGGTACTTGTTGGGGTAGGTGGCGTCCCAGTCGACCAGCGTGATCCGGCTGCGGGACTGCTTGCCCCCGCAGCCGTCCTTGGTGTACCAGCTGACCAGCACGAGCTGGTGGCCGTCGTAGTTGCCGCTGTTGGCGGTGCCCACGGCGTCCCGGCTCGTGGTGATGCCCTGCGGGTAGTTCGCGCAGTCGCCGTTGTCGCCGGAGTCGAACGTGAAACCGCCCACGTAGCCCGCGACGCCCAGCGAGTCCGTGATGGCCGACCGGTCGTGGTTGGCGTTCGCCATGACCGCGTGGACCGACGCGACACCGAGCTTCGACACGAGCGCGCTGTTCAGGGTGTCGAACTGGTGGTAGTCGGACCGCAGGGTGAACTGGCCCGCGGGCAGCGCGGTCGGTGCGGCCGCGGCCTGCGCGCCGGCGACCGCCGTGGTGAGCAGCGTCAGGACGCAGGCCAGGAGGAGCAGGACCTTCTTGCGCAAGGGCATTGCGGGACTCCGGTTTCCAGTCAGGAGGCGGCGGCCGGACGCGGAGCGCACGACCGCGGAGTTCGGCCAGACGACGATGGAGCCGCAGCGGCGGGGCGCGGGTCAAGGTGTTTTCCCCCAGGGTGAATAACCGTCCACAGTGGATCTCACGGCGCGACGTGCCCGAGGACGCACACCGCGGGCGGGTCGAGGTCGAGCACCTCGGTCCGGAGCCGCTCGAACCCGGCGTCGGCGAGCAGGCCCGTCAACTCGGTGGCGGCCGTCGCCGACGTGGCGGCGGTGGCCCCGGCGCCGCGGGGCTGCGACACCAGCGCGACGCGCCCGCCCGGCCGCAGCAGCCGGGCGAGTTCGCGCAGCCGGACGACCGGGTCCGGCCACATGCCGACCGTGTTGACCGCGAGCGCGGCGTCGAACGGCCCGTCGACGGTCGACAGGCCCTCGACCGGCGCGTGCACCAGGCGCACCCGCCCCGCCCTGACGGCGGCCCTGGTGCGGCGGCGGGCCTGGCGGATCATCACCTCCGAGTGGTCGACGCCGACGACCAGTCCCCCGGACGCCCTGGCGGCGAGGGCCGCGAGGGCCACGCCCGGACCGCAGCCGAGTTCGACGACGCGCTCGGTCGGCCCGACGGCGAGCAGCCGCACGGCCCAGTGGTTGCGCGCCACGTTCGACGAGCGCCTGCCCATGATCCAGCCCGCGACGTGACCCGCGGCTCCGGTCGGCCGGTGGAACTGCGCCACCCCGCCGCGAGAACCCCACCACCGCAGGACGCGGTCCAACACCCTCTCCCCGATCGTCATGGGCCGAGCCAAGCACTTCGAGTACGCTTGAAGTCAATGTCCGCCAGCGAAAGCACCTCGGCCACGCCGACGCTGTCCATCGGCGAGCTGTCCGAACGCACCGGCGTGCCGACGAGCGCGCTGCGCTACTACGACGAACTCGGCCTCGTGCGGCCCGTGGCGCGGGCGGCGGGCAGGCGGCGCTACGCCGCGTCGGCCGTCAACGACGTCGGCGTGGTCCTCTTCTTCCGCGAGATCGGGTTCTCCCTCGCGGAGATCGGGCGCTTCCTCGGTGGCGAGCGGCGGGACCGCCGGGCCCTGATCGACCACAAGCTGGCCGAACTGGCCGAGCAGCGCAGGCGCGTCGACGTCGCCCGCACCGCGCTCGACCACGGCAGGCGGTGCCCGGCGGACGATCCCCTGACGTGCTCCCGGTTCCTGGCGATCGTCGAGGGGCGGCAGCGCGGCCTCCCGCTGGACGAGAGCCACGCGCGAGCGCACTGACGCTCGCGGGGCTACCGCGCGCGGTGACCGGAACACCGGGGGCGCTACGGCCGCGGTGCCGCTGAGGAGATCCCGACTGCGCGGTCTGCCCGCGTCCCACGTCGCCCATCGTCGCTTTACAACTGTTTGGCTTGACGCTACCGTTCGCTTAACAGTCGTTTGGTGATGGCGGATCCACCATTCCGCGGGACGAGGGAAAGGAAATGAAGCACACCGGGCACGCGGTCCTGAACGCCCCGGTCGACCGGGTCGACCTCGAGCACTGGCTGTTCACGCTGACCGACGCCGACTACCAGGCCTGCTCGCGGGGCCACCGCGCGGCGGGGACGTTCGTCCAGGACGGCGTGCGCGGCATGGTCAACGTCGAGGCCATCGGCGGGCACCTGATCGTCCAGCACTACCGGGAGGTCGCCGCGACGCCGTCGCGCGTGGAGATGCTGTCGGAGCGCAGCCGCGTGCACCTGTTCCACCTCGTCCCGGCGACCGTCCAGGTCCGCTGGACGATGTGGGTGACCGCGCGGGACGAGGAGACGTCGGACTTCCGCTGCACCGTCGAGCTGACGATGAACCCGCTGCCGCGCGCGCTCGGCACCCTGTCCGCGCTCGGCCCCGCGATCCGCGCGCACACCACGGAGGAGACGGGGCTCTTCGCCGCCGACGTCGCGCGCGAGCTCGGCTCAGCGAGCCGCCGGTAGCCGCCGTCTCAGCGGACGAGGGCGAGGCGATCCGCGAGCTGGTCGAGCACGTCCTCCCTGGACGGCCACGGGAAATCGGCCGCGGAGCGCAGCAGGCTCACGTAGCCGTGCAGCGCCGTCCACAGCAGCACGGCGTCGCGCAGCGGGTCGGCGCTGGTGGAGTCGCCCGCCGCGACGCAGGCGCGGACGGCGTCGCGGAGCATCGCGAAGGCGCGCGCGCCGGGCATGGTGTCCACCGACTTCGATTCCGCCGCCCGCAGCGACGGCACCTGGTCCCGGTCGAACAGCAGCGCGTACAGCCGGGGTTCGGCCACCGCGAACGAGGCGTACGCCCGGCAGAGCGCCCGCAGCCGCGGCACCGGGGCGGCGTGCGCGGCCCGCGCGGTCTCCAGCGTCGCGGTCAGGTCGTCGAAGGCGCGGTCGACGACCGCGTCCAGGATGGCGTCCAGGTTGCCGAAGTGGCCGTAGATCGAGGGTGCGGTGATGCGCGCTTCACGGGCGACGCTGCGCAGGGTGATGCCCGCGAGGCCGTCGCGCCCCCGCACCAGGCGGACGGCGGCCTGGACGATCTCCTCGCGCAGGGCACCGCCCGCACCCCTCGGGTTGGGTTTGCGCTGATTGCCGTCGGTGTGCACCACAAATCTCACTTTACGACCGTTTTCCTTGGCTGTACAGATTTGCGCCCGCGGTCGTCGCCCAGTGGTTTTTCGTGCGTGTCGGCGCGCACGCCTACCCGCGGCGGGCCCGTGACGCGCGCAGATATCCCATCACCAGGGACTCCAGGTCGGGTTCGGTGCTCGCCCAGCCCGCCGGTGCCGGTTCGGCTCCCCGCAGCAGGAGGGTGGACTGGCGGGCGGTGCGGGTCGCGCTGATCAGCGTTCCGTCCACAGCGGACTCCTCCGCGGCCGGGCCGACCAGGATCCGGTGCTCCGCCAGGACTTCCTCGATGCCGCCGCTGACCTGGACCCTGCCCTCGTCGATCAGCAGGATGTGGTCGCACACCTCGCGCAGGTCGCTGAGCAGGTGCGAGGACATCACGACCGTGGTCCCCCGGTCGGCGACCTCGGTCATGATGATCCGCAGCGTCTCGTCGCGCGCCAACGGGTCCAGGTCGGACAGCGGCTCGTCCAGGAGCAGCAGCCGGGGCAGCCTCCCCAGTGCCATCGCGATGGCCACCTGGGTCTGCGTGCCCCCGGACAGGGTGCCGACCTTCGCGTCGTGGTCCACGCCCACCAGCAGCCCGAGCACCTCGTGGACCCGGTCGGCGGACCAGCGGGCGTTCATGGACCCGACGGCCCGCGTCAGCTCGCGCACCGTGAGGTCGCGGTAGAGCGAGCGGTCCTGCCCCAGGAACGAGACGTCGGGGTGGATCCGGCCCCGGACCGGGGTGTCGAAGGCGCTCAGGTCACCGGTCGTCGGGCGGACGAGACCCGCGGCCATGCCCAGCAGGGTGCTCTTGCCCGCGCCGTTCGGGCCGACCAGGGCGACGACCTTGCCCTCGGGAACGGCGAACGTGCAGTCGCGGACCGCCCATCGGCTGCGGTAGCGCTTGCCCACGGCGGTGGCGGTCAGGGGATTCATGATCGTTCCTCGGCGGGGTAGTGCTCGTCTCGGACCGCGGAGTACAGGGCGTCGACGTCCTCGACGACGAGGCCGCCCTGCCGGGCACGGCCCATCCAGCCCGCCAACTCCTGCCGGAGCGGCGCGTCGTCGCCGGTGGTGGCCTCGGAGGACAGCGACGTGGTCACGAAGGTGCCCAGGCCGCGGCGGGCTCCCACGAGCCCTTCCCGTTCCAGTTCGCGGTAGGCCTTGAGCACGGTGTTGGGGTTGACGGCGGTCGCCTCCACCACCTCACGCGCTGAGGGCAGCCGGTCACCGGGGTTCAGCAGCCCCAGTCGCATGGCCTGTTTGACCTGCTGGATGATCTGCATGTAGGTGGAGACCCCGGAGCGCCGGTCGATCCGGAACTCGATCACATCGGCCAGCATAGGTGCTCCCGCCGCTCAGGGGCCCCACGACGCTCAGCTCTGACGTCGCAGCGCCCAGCCGGTGCCCACCAGCAGCAGGACCGCCAGTCCACCGAAGATCGACGCGTCGACCAGGTGCACCTGCCACGCCTGGCTCTCCGGGATGAAGACCGCGAACTGCTCGGCCAGACCGGACTGCGGCAGGCACGCGAGGAACCCCTCCTGCGTGTTCCGCGCTCCGTCCGGTGCCGACTTGCAGGCCTGGACCAGCGCGGTGGCCCGCTCGCCGGGAACCGGTCGCCCCGCGGTGTCGAGCCAGCCCTTCGCGATCACCAGGCTGCCGTCGCGGTACACGTCCAGGGTCGAGCCGGGCCCGACCTCCAGCCGTTGGGTGGGAACGAGGCGATTGACCACGTCCGACAGCGCGAAGCGCACGACGACGAACACGGCGAGCCCGGCGGTCATCGCCACCAGGGTGCGGCGGGACACCACGCCGAGGAAGGCGCCGAGCGCGAAGGCGAACAGCGCGTAGGCGACGGGTGAGACGTGCTCGATCCCGAAGTTGAGGAAGTAGAACGACCCGCTGTTGCGCGGGCCGAGCAGCCCGGCCGCGGACAGCCACCAGGAGACCAGGTGCTGCATCGCGACCAGCAGCACCAGCGCGGGCACCAGCGCGATGACGAGCTTGCCGAGCATCCACCGGGTACGGCTCACCGACTGCGTGAAGGCGAGGACGTGGGTGCCCTGCTCCAGTTCCCTGGCGAACAGGGGGGCTCCGAGGAAGACGCCGATCAGGACGGGGAGGCAGAGGATCGCGGCCTGTCCCAGGTTGAGCCTGGTGTTCCACGCTCCCTGGAAGGCGGCCGTCCGCTCGCCGTCCAGGCACGCAGGCCCCGTCCGCGCGACACAATCGGCCAGCCCCAACGAGTTGATGGCGTCGATCATGCTCGACCGCAGCAGGACGACGGCGCCCGCGCCGACGACCAGCACCGCGAGCAGGGTGATCAGCTGCGGGCGCTGCCGCCGCCAGGAGACCCAGATCATGCCGCTTCCTCCAGTGCCGCCCTGCGCATGTGGTCCAGGGCCAGTTCGCCGAGCGGGGTGCCGTCCGCGCTGAGCCGGTTGACGTCGCCCGCGAGCAGGACCCGCCCCCGGTGCAGCAGGACGAGGTGGTCGCACACGCCTTCCAGCTCAGCCAGCACGTGCGAGGACAGCACCACGGTGAAGCGCTGCGCCCTCGCCTCGGCGACCAGCGTGCGGAGCACGGTCTCGCGGGCCAGCGGGTCGAGGTCGGCCAGCGGCTCGTCGAGCAGCAGCAGGCCGGGGCGCTTGCCGAGGGCGAGCGCCAGGGCGACGCGGGTGCGCTGGCCACCGGACAGCGTGCCCACCTTCGCGCTCATCGGCACCGCGGCCTGCTCGATCAGGTGCTCGGCGTACGGCTGGTCCCAGGTCGGGTTGGTGTGCGCCCCGAACCGCAGCGTCTCGGACACGGTGAGCTCCTGGTACAGCGGCTTCTGCTGGGCCAGGTAGGAGACCGCGGGGTGCAGTCCCCTGCCCGCCGGGCGGTCCCCGAAGACGGTGATCCCACCGGTCGTCGGTCGCAGCAGCCCGGTGATCAGCCCCATCAGGGTGCTCTTGCCCGCGCCGTTCGGGCCGACGAGGGCCACGATCCGGTTCTCCGGGACCACCAGCGACGTCTCTCGCAGCGCCCACCCCCGGCGGTACCGCTTGCCCACACCACGAGCGTTGACCGGAAGCGCCCGCTCAGGCCGGCTTCGCACGTTCACGCCCCTCTCCCTTCGGTCGTCGACTGGCGCCAAGGTAACACCTTTCACTAGTGAAGTAGTGGACCAGTGATTCCCGCCTCGTGGAGCAACCCGTCGGCGAGGTGCCGCCCGGATGCTGATCACCCGTTCGTGTAGTTGGGCTGCTGGACCGGAGGTCCTAGTTTCGAAGCTCCGGGGTTGACGTCAGGAGCGGACGAGTGGCTGGGCCGAACACCAACGCCAGGGCGGGTCTGCTCACCAAGCGGACGCTCGTGGTCGCGTCGCACGCCGTCGAGCGGGCGGCGCTGGCCGGGCACCGGGACGAATCCGCGATCGTGATCGCCATGTTCCAGCGGCTGCCCTACTTCGAGCGGGAGGCGGAGGTCTACCGCAGGATCGCCGCACTGGCCCCGGTGACGATCGTCGGCATGGTGTCGGACACACGTCCCGACCTCCCCGCGGGCATCACCCCGGTGCTGCTGCGCCGGGACGAGGACCTGGCGCTCGAGTGGTCCGTGGTCGTGCTGTCGTCGACCTTCGGCGCCTGCGTCGTGGCGACGGACCTGGAGGAGCTCGACTTCAACGGCACCTCGCTCGAAGCCGGCCGCCTGTTCCGCGGGCGCTGGGGCTTCCGGCGGGAGGAGGCCTACGCGGAGGCCGTCCGGCTGCGCGACGCCTTGGGCGACCGCCTGCCGCCGCACGTGCGCAGGCGCTTCGAGTCCGTTCTGGACAGCATCGTCGAACCCCCCTCCGGCGAGGTGGAGCGGCGCTCGGAAGCCGCTCTGCACCACCTCAGCTCGCGGCTCGTCCGGTCGAGGGACAGGGCGGAGTCCGCGGCCGCACGGGCGGCGGGCGAGCGGCGCGACGCGCGAGACCCGTGGACCGGTCTGCACACGGTGGACTCCCTGAACGCCTGGCTCGGCACCGAGGTGTCCGACACGGTCAGGCTGGGGATCGTGATCATCGAGGTGCCCGGCCTGCGGACCATCGAGGCGTCCCACGGCGCCAGCGCCGCCGTCCACACGGAGAACAACGTCGCCGACGTCCTGAGCGCCGACCTGCGGCCGATCGACCGGGCGGCCAGGCTCAACGGGGAGGAGTTCCTCCTCGTCCTGCCCGGAGCCACCGAGCACACCACCAGGGCCGCCGCCGACCGCGTGCGCGCCGCGCTGGCCGACCTGCACCGCACGTACCCCCACCTGTCCGTGGCGGCGAGGGTCCGCGCGGGCAGCACGACCGAGCGCCCCATCGACCTGCGCAGACTGGCGACCCCGTCGGCACCGGTCACACCGCGACGGCCGCCGGTGCTGTCCGGCACGTTCAGCGAGGAGGAGTTGGCGGCGGCCCTGTCCCGCTGACCGCCGTCGTCCCACGGCACGGCGGAGATCGTCACCGACGGCCGGGTGCTCAGGTGCCGGTCGAGTCCGTGACGACGAACTCGCCGCCCGCGGCCCGCGCCACCTCGGGACCCAGGAGCCTGGCCGGGGTGAACGCGCCGGGGCGGCCCTCGCCCTTGGCCAGGCGCAGGGCCACCTCGGTGACGGCGTCCACGGTGAACGCCATGGCCTCGCCGGTGCGCAGCCAGCCCTCCCGCACCCGACCCGACGGCCACTCGACCCTGGCCCGGCCCCACGACGATCGACGCGGGCGTTCCCTGGCCGTGGTCGTCGTGACGCGGGCGAGCCGCCGGGTGGCGAAGCCCGCCACGCCCGGCAGGCGCAGCACGCCGCCGATCGCGGGCACGGCCGCCCGGAGGACCGGGTTGGCCGGGACGAGGGCGGAGGCGCCGATCACCGACGGGGCGCCGCTGGCCCGCCAGGCCGCGAAGAGTTCGCCGCCGCCCAGGGAAGCCGTGGTGACCACGTCGCCGTCGGGGGTGGTGACCCGCTCGGCGGCACCGCCCGCCCTGGCGCGCACCACCCGGCCCCGCCGCACCTCGCGGCCACCGTCGCGCAGCGAGTGCACGATCGTGGCGGCCAGGGCGTCGCCGAGGGCGCCGGGTTCGACCGCGACCGACGCGATGGCGTCGACGCGCACCCGTGAGGGCTTGTCCTCGCCCGCCAGCAGGTGCAGCAGGATCCCCTCGGTCCCGAGCACTCCGAAGCCCGCTCCGGGGACCAGCGTGCGACCGGTCGCCGCCGCCTCCCGGTCCATGCCGTCGAGCAGCTCGAACGCGCTCAGCTCGTCGGAGACGTCGACGTAGTGGGTGCCCGGTGGACAGGCGCGCGCGACCCGCGGACCCGTGACCGCGAACGGGCCCACCGTGTTGACCACGACGTCGGGCGCCTCGGTGGCCAGCCGCGCGCAGACCTCGTCGAGCGAGCCGGCGACCGCCCGCGCGTCCGGGTCCACCCGTGCCAGCCGCTCCCGGTCGCGGCCCGCCACCACCACCTCGGCACCGGCCCGGTGCAGGCGCTCCACCACCTCCCGGCCGACCCGTCCGGTCGCACCGAGCACCCAGATCCCACCCGTCATCGTCGCCTCCACCAGTCATGACACGTCATGTCATGACTATGGCACAGCACGACACGACGTGTCATCACTAGACTGCGGCGCATGGGTCGATGGCAGCCAGGCGCACGGGAACGGCTCGAACGGGCCGCGCTCGACCTCTTCCTGGACCAGGGCTTCACCGAGACGACCGTCCCGCAGATCACGGCACGGGCCGGGCTCACGACCCGCACGTTCTTCCGGCACTTCGCCGACAAGCGCGAGGTGCTGTTCGCGGGCGAGCACCTGGTGCCCGAACAGGTGGCCCGCCTCCTGGCCGAGGCGCCACCGTCGCTCGGCCCGATGGACCTGATCACCGAGGGCCTGGCCCCCGCCGCGGCCGAGGTCTTCCAGGGCCGCGGTCTCGACCACCTGCTGCGCAGGCGGGCCGCGATCGACGCCGAACCCGCCCTGCGCGAACGCGAGCTGCGCAAGTACTCGCTGATGTCGGAGGCCTTGGAGAAGGGCTTCCGCGACCGCGGCGTCGACGACCTGACCGCCAGGCTGGCGGCCGAGATCGCCGTGACCGCGTTCCGGGTGGCGGTGACCCGCTGGCTCGACCGCAACGGCGACCCCGACCTCCCGACCACCATCGGCCAGACCCTGGCCGCGGTGAGGCACCTGACCAGCCCGCAGGCCTGACCCCCGGCGCGGCCGGTGGTGCCGGTCACGACCCCCCGTGCGTGACCGGCACCGTCACCGGATCAGTTGTCGCACATCAGCCTGCTGCACCGCTGGGCGGTGATGCCCGAGGCGAACAGCCGCGACGGGTAGTTGTAGGCGTAGGCGTGCGACTGGAACGTGACGCCGTAGGAGTACGTCGTGAAGTACCCGGTGTAGCAGCTGGTCTGCCCCTTGGACACCTCGGCGTTCCCGCCGTCGGCGCTGGCGCAGGTCAGCCTGCCCGCGAGCACCCCGTCCACGTACACGTCGACGAACGCGTTCGCCCACTGCCCCTCACCGAGGGCCTTGTCCAGCTTGACCTGCGCCCAGTACTGGTCGCAGGAGTTCGCGTAGGTCGCGACGACGCCGACGCGCGCACCGGTCGAGGTGTTGGTGACCTGCCCCGACCGCAGCACCCACCCCGCCGACGAGCAGTCCCCCGGCGCGGCGGACGCCGCCGACGCCGTCCCCAACACCCCACCCAGCACCAAGACCACGCCGAGCAGCACCTTCACGATTCTCGCCATCGGTCCCTCCTCCTCCGTCGTTCGAGTTCGGAGCCGAGTACAGCGGTCCCCGCGCCGCCGAACGGGCGATCCTGGAAAGGTCTGGACGGAACTGGACGCCCTGCGCCGGACCGCCGGCTACCCTGGACCGCGCCCGGTCACCGGCCGGCGCGGAGGGGGGACAGTGAGGGGCGATCCGGGGCGCGTCCGAACACGCGCGGACCTCGCGCGCGAACTGGACCTGCTGAGGGGCGTCGCCGCACGCGGCACCGGGCGGACCAGGGTGGCGCTCACCGAACTGGCGCGCCGGGTCGCGGTGCCGCGCTCGACCGTCCACACCTACCTGACCGGTCTCGCGCTGCCGCCCGCCGAGGTCGTGGACCGGATCGTGATCGCCCTCGACGCCACGCCCGCCGAGCAGGCCGCGTGGGCCGACGCCTGGGAGCGCGTGGCCGTGCACGAGCACGAGTCGCGCCGCGCCGTTCCCACCGATCCGCGCCCGGCGCCCCGGCAGCTGCCCCCGGACGTCCCCGCGTTCACCGGCCGCGTCGCGTGCCTGGACGCGCTCGACCGGCTGCTCGACGACCGGAGGGCGGGCCGGACGGCGGTCGTGTCGGCCATCGCGGGCACGCCGGGCGTCGGGAAGACGGCGCTCGCGGTGCACTGGGCGCACCGGGTCGCCGACCGGTTCCCCGACGGGCAGCTCCACCTGAACCTGCGCGGCTACGACGCGCACGCGCCGCTGACCCCGGCGGAGGCGGCCGCGGTCCTGCTGCGGGCGCTGGGCGCCACCGACGTACCGCCGACGCTGGAGGAACGGGCGAGCAGGCTGCGCAGCGAACTGGCCGACCGCAGGGTGTTGCTGCTGCTGGACAACGCGGGCAGCGTCGAGCAGGTCCGCCACCTGCTGCCCGCGACGCGGTCGTGCTTCGCCGTGGTCACCAGCCGGGACTCGCTCGCCGGGCTGTCCGTGCTGGACGGGGCGGAGCGGCTGGACCTGGACGTGCTGTCCACCGCCGAGTCGGTGGACCTGCTGCGCGCGCTGCTGGGCGAACGCGTGCGCTGGGAGAGCGACGCGGCGGCCGACCTGGTGGAGCGGTGCGCGCGGCTGCCGCTGGCGCTGCGCGTCGCGGCGGAACTGGCCCGCGCGACGACGCTGCGCGACGTCGTGGACGGGCTCGCCGACGAGCGGACCCGGCTGGACCTGCTCGACAGCAGCGGCGACCCGCGCAGCATGGTCCGGGCGGTGTTCTCCTGGTCCTACCGGCGGCTGCCCGCCGACGCGGCCACGCTGTTCCTGCTGCTCGGCCGCCACCCCGGCCGGGACTTCGACGTGCCGTCGGCGGCGGCGCTGGTCGGCCGCCCGCCCGCCGAGACCGCCAGGACGCTGGACCTGCTCGTGCGGGCCAACCTGGTGCAGGACGGCGGGAACCACCGCTACGACCGGCACGACCTGCTCCGCGACTACGGACGCGAACTCGCGGAGGCCGCGACCCCGGACGTCGTCGAGCCCGCCACCGCCCGGCTGCTCGACCACTACCTGTCGACGACGGCGGCGGCGTTCGGCCTCGCCTACCCGGCCCACCGCCAGGAGGACACCGGTCCGCCGCCGCACTGGCTCGCCGACGCCGACGCCGCGCGGGCCTGGCTCACCGCGGAGGCCGACAACCTCGTCGCCGTCGTGGAACTGGCCGCCGCCACCGGGGCCGGAGACGTGGCGGCCCGGCTGGCGGCGCTCGCCGCCCGGCACCTCGACACCACCGCCCAGTGGCCGGAAGCGCTGCGGATGCACCGCGCGGCGCTCGACGCGGCGCGCGGCGCGGGTGACGTCGCCGCCGAGGCCACCGCGCTGCGCGACATGAGCATCGCCGCGGGCGAGCTCGGCGAGCGCGTGCAGGCGTTGGAGTGGCTCCGCCGCTGCGCCGCCCTCCGCCGGGAGCTGGGCGACGGCCCCGGCACCGCGGCGGCGCTGAGCAGCATCGGGGTCATGCTCGACGCGCTGAGCCGGTTCGACGAGGCCACCGCCTCCTACCAGGAGGCCATCGCGCTCAACCGGGAGCTGGGCGACCCGCACCGCGCCGCGATGGCGCTGCTCAACCTGGGTGTGGTCCTGCAACGACGCGGGGACGTGGACGGTGCCCTGGCCAACCACCGCGAGGCGCTGGAGGCGTTCCGCGAGGCGGGGGACGCGCTGGGCGAGGCCCACGCCCTGACCAACACCGGCGTCGCGCTCAACCTGCGCGGCGAACCCGACCGGGCCACGCCCCTGCTGGAGGAGGCCCTCACCGCGTACCGCGCGCTGGGCAGCAGGCTGGGCGAGGCGTTCGCCCTCAAGGGGCTCGGGTCGGCGCTGGCGGCCTGCGGCGACCACGCCGCCGCCCTCCCCCGCTACGCCGAGGCGCTGGAGATCACCGCCGAACTGTCCCAGCCCACCCTGCGCACCGAGGTGCTGAACCGGCTGGGCCGAGCCAGGTGCGCCACCGGCGACCACCCCGGAGCCCGCGACGCGCACCACGACGCCCTCGCGCTCGCCCGCGAACGCGGCGACCGCCTGGAGGAGGCGAACGCCCTGCACGGCCTGGGCCGCGTGGCCCGGGCCACCGACCGCCTCGACACCGCCCGCAGGCACTGGCTGAGGGCGCTCGACCTGTACGACGCGCTGGGCGTGGCCGACGCGGACCGCCTGCGCGGTGAACTGGCCGCGCTGGAGCCGTGACGCCCCGCGGGGCGGACGGTGGAGCGACACCGGTCCACGGCCGCGCGCACGTCGTGCCGGGGTAGCGTGGCGGGCCGTGGCGAAGATCCAGGGCGGTGCGACGATGACGCCGCGGTTCAGCGACTTCCTGCCGCCGTGGGTGGCGCTCCAGCCGTGGTACCGGGGTTCCGGCGTTCCCGTGCTGGCGCCGGTCGGCTTCTTCCGCTTCGAGGACCCGGCCGGTGAGGTCGGCCTCGAAACGCACCTCCTCACCGACGGGGAGACCGTGTACCAGATCCCGATGACCTACCGGGGCGCCCCGGCGCGGGAGATCGGGGAGAACGCGTTGATCGCGACGGCGGAGCACGGCGTGCTGGGGCGCCGGTGGATCTACGACGGCCAGGCGGATCCCCTGTGGCACGACCGCGTGCTCCACCTGGTCCGCACCGGCGGTGCCTCCGACCCGAGCGGCAGGGGCACCGCGAGGTTCGCCGAGGCGCGCGGCGAGGCGCGCACCTCGGACCCGCTGACGCCCGACGTCGCACGGGTGAGGCTGCTCCGCGTGCTCACCCCCGGCCCTCCCCCGTCGGGCCCGGACGTCGCCGGGGTGGTGCTGGGAACGTGGAACCCGCCCGGCGGCGCGGCACCGGCCACCGGCTGCCTGGCCGTCGTCGAGCCGACCGCCCTCCCCGATCCGGCCGCCTGACGGCCTCCTTGGCGGCGAACCGCCTCAGGCGGTCTTCAGGGCGCCCGCGTCCACCGCCCAGTTCGACCCGATCGCACTGGGCATCGTCGGCGACGACAGCAGGAGCACCGCGCGCGCGATCTCGTCCGGCTCGATGAGCCTCCCGGTCACCATGCCGCTCTGCGCGGGCAAGGCCGCCAGCAGGTCCGCGTGGCCGATCCCCAGGTGCGCCGCCACCTGCGCGACGTACCCGTCCGCGCCCTCCATGAGGTCCGTGCGCGTGCCGGACGGCGTGACGACGTTGACCCTGACCCCGACACCCGCGACCTTCTCCGCCAGCCCGCGGGAGAACGCGTTCAGGGCCGCCTTGGCCGCGGCGTAGTGGAGCGGCACGCCGAGCGGGCGGCGGGCGGTGTCGGAGCTGATGTTGACGATGGCGCCGCGGGCCTCGACCAGGGCGGGCAGCGCGGCGCGGGTGGTCTCGACGGCCGCGCCGAGGTTCAGGGCGAACGTGGCCGCCCAGTCGACGTCCGCGCCGTCCAGGGAGTCCTCGAGCGCCCCGTCGGGCACGGTGCCGCCGCCCGCGTTGTTGACCAGGACGTCCAGGCGCGGGTCGGCGGCGAGGACGGTCTCGACCGCGCGCCTCGGACCGTCGGGCACGGACAGGTCGGCGGACACGAAGGTGGCGCCGGTGGCGTCGAGCTCCCCGGTGCGCCGCCGGGAGACGGCGGTGACCGAGGCGCCCTCGGCGAGGTAGGCCCGGACGATCGCGAGGCCGATGCCCTTGCTCGCACCGGTCACGAGGACGCGCTTGCCCGCGAGTTGCAGATCCATGGCTGATTCCCTGTCCCACTGGGTGACGTGACGCCGCAACTGCATCATGGGCGTCCAACCCCTGTCAATATCTGCGACACATCTGTCTCAGTTAACTGCTGGGTAGGGTTGGGCACGACACTGGAGGTGGGATGACCGAGGCAACTCGTCCGCGCCGGGTGCGGGCGGACGCTGAACGCAGCACCGCCCGGATCCTGGAGGCCGCCGTGGCCGTGCTCGCGGTCGACCCGAACGCGACGCTGGAGCGGATCGCCGACGCGGCGGGGCTGGCCCGCGCCACCGTCCACCGCCGGTTCTCGTCCCGCAGGGCGCTGCTGGAGGCCATGACCGACCAGCTCAACGAGCGCTACCTGCTCAGCATGAAGCAGGCACGGGTGGAGACGGCACCACCCGTGGTCGCCCTGCACCGCCTGACGGAGCGGGTGTTCGAACTCAAGATCAGCCACCGCTTCGCCATCGAGCTGGCCGCCGACCCCGCCAACCGCAAGCCCCTGCTCAGCCGGGAGGTCCTCGACGGCCTCGACCTGCTCTTCACCCGCCTGCACGCCGCGGGCGCCATCACCGCGGGCAGCCCGAGCTGGTGCAGGCAGGTCTACCTGGCCCTCCTGCACGAGGTGGACGCGCTGCCCACCGGCTCGCCGGAGCTGGGCGCGGCGACCGACCCGACCGAGGAGGTCGGCGCCAGGTCCGACCTCCTGGTCAGCACCGTCCTCGGTGCGCTCGGCGGCACCCCCTGACCACCGGCCGTCCGACGCGCGGACGACGGGCCCCGACCGCCGGGGTGGTGGCTCAGCGCACCGCGACGCGGTCCAGTTCGCGGATGCCCCGCGCGCGCAGCGCCGCCGGGGAGCCCGCCGCGGTGCTCGTGACGACCGCGACGTCCACGCCCCGCTCGCGCAGCTCGTGCCAGCGTTCGAAGACCGGGCCGCCGGGGCCGAGCGCGGCGCGCGACAGCGGCAGGTCGTGGTCGTCGACGTCGACGACGACACCGACCGTGCGGGGCGGGGGTGGCGTGCCGCGCTTCGCCTCGGCGACGAGGTCGGCGAAGCGGCGGCCGAGGGGCTTCACCCGGTTCTCGGTGTCGAGGAGACCGAGGGAGTACTCCAGGTCCTTGTAGTCCGCGAGCGAGCGCGAGACGTCGTGCGAGCACCACCAGGTGATCGCGAAGAGGTCGGTCGTCGTGAGCGCGGCCTCGACCGTGCGCGCGCAGAACTCGGGCATCTCCGCCTCGGCGAGGTTCATCGACGGCGCGCCGACCTCCTGGAGCCACACCTTCCGCGCGGGGTCGGTCGCGAACGCCTTCGACAGCTCCACCATCCACTCCGCGTGGCGCACCGACTGCGGCGAGAGCGCGCCGTAGCGCGCGGCCGTCCCGTTGAAGATCCAGGAGTGCACGGTCGTCAGGTCGCCGAGGCGGGAGGCGTGCACGGGCACGAACGGGTGATCGTCGCGGTACCAGAGGTGGTCGTTCTCGCTGTGGGCCAGGACGTGGCGCGGGTCGCGGTCGCGCGGCGCGTCGAGCAGCGAGGTCAGCCAGTGCCGCACCTGCTCGGTCGTGGCGGGCATCGCCGCGGGGTTGGGGGGCTGGAACTGGTTGAGCTCGTTGCCGAGCGTCAGCCCCAGGAAGTTGGGCCGGTCCCGCACCGCGTCGTAGACGGCGGCGACGAGCGCGGCCTGGGCCTCGACGGCGAGCCGGTCGGTGAACATGTTGCCGTCGTGCCAGTTGACGAGCCAGGCGGGCACGAAGTCGAACCCGGACATGTGGCCCTGGATGACGTCGACCGCGATGTCGAGGTCGAACTCGGCGGCGACGTCGGCCACGAGGGCGACGTCGTCGAGCGCCCGCTGGCGGACGAGGGTGCGGTTGGGCTGGAGCACGGGCCACAGCGGGAAGACCCGCACGTGGTCGACGCCGAGCCCGGCGATGGCCTCGAAGTCCGCGCGCACGGCGTCGGGATCGACGGCCATCCACTGGAACATCCAGTCCTGCGACGGGGTGTAGTTGACGCCGAACCTGGGCGCGGTCGTGGTCAAGAGCGGTCCTCGCGGTCGTGGGTGTGCGGGGCGGGCGCCGTGGACTCGCGCACGAGCAGGCGGCGTCCGCTGACGGTCTGCGCCTCGACGGCTTCGCCGCGGACGAGGCGTTCGAGCAGGGCTACGGCGGTGCGGGCGCTCTCCTCGACGGGGGCGTCGAAGGCCGTGAGGCGCGGGCGGGCGATCGACGACACCCAGGAGTCCTCCCAGGCGATGACCGACAGCTGTTCGGGCACCCGCACGCCGATCTCGGGGGCGTGGGCGACGATCTCGGCGGCGATCGTCTCGCTGTCGACGATGATCGCCGTCGCCCCGCCGAGCCTGCCGAGCAGGTCTGCGACGGGGTCCTCGGCGTCCGGGTGCCACACGGCCAGGCCCGCCACGACACCGCGGTCCCGTGCGGCACGGCGGAAGCCGCGGTCGCGGGCGCGGGTGTGGGCGAGGCCGGGGGCGTCGGTGACCCTCGTGATGGCGCGGTGGCCGAGTCCGGTCAGGTGCTCGACCGCCTCCGCGAAGGCCGAGCCGTCGCGCACGGTGACCGAGACGACGGGGCCGGGGACGGGGGCGCCGAGCAGCGCCGCGGGCGCGCCGAGCTGCTCGACCAGCGCCAGCCGCGGGTCGTCGTCGCGCACGTCGACGAGCAGGAACGCGTCGACGCGCTGCTCGCCCCACCACTGCCGGTAGACCTGCTCCTCCTCGTCGGCCTGCACGAGGGTCAGCGACAGCGCCCACCCGATCCGGCTGAGCGGTTCGGTCAGCCCGGCGAGCAGCCGCATGAAGAAGGGGTCGCGGCCGAACGTCTCGCGCGACCGCGCGATGACGAGCCCGAGGCTCCGGCCGCCCTGCCCGGAAACCTTGCGGCTGGCGAAGTTCGGGCGCCAGTTGAGCTCGTCGGCGGCGGCGCGGATCCGGATCGCCGTGGCCTCGGAGACGTTGGGTCGCCCGTTGAAGACGTGCGACACCGCGGAGGGCGAGACGCCCGCGAGCCGGGCGACCGCGGCGATCGTCACGCGCTTGGTGGTGGGTTCAGTCATGGCCAGGCCGAGAGTAGGTAATTGACCGCGCGATGTAAAGCGGTATACCTTGCCCGCCACTTGATGTGTATCGCTTTACAAGGCAGCCCGAGGAGGAACTCGTGACCCACGGCATCAGCAGGCGAGCCGTGTTGCGCGCCGCGCTCGGCGCAGGCATCGCCTCACCACTGCTCGCGGGGTGCGGGGCGTTGACGCCCGCGTCGGGCAAACCGGGCGCCCTCTCGGTGCACACCCAGCTCAGCGGCGCGGTCGCGGGCGCACGGGTCTTCGCCGACGCCGTCGCCGCCTACGAGCGGCGCACCTCCCGCACGGTGGCGCTGCTGAAGAACGGCTCCGACCTGCCCATCGTGTTCGAGACCAGTTCGCTCGCGGGCGCGGAGGCCGACGTCGCGCTGGTCAACCTCCAGGGCCGCACGCTGTCGTGGACCGGCCTCGGGGCCACGATCCCCGTCACCGGGCTGCTCGACGACTGGGGGCTGCGCGAGCAGATCATCCCCGAGGCCGTCGCCGAGTGGACCGACGGGAGCGGCAACGTCCGCGCCTTCCCGTTCACCCGCACGAACTGGCCCGTCTCGTTCAACACCAGGCTGCTGGAGCAGGCGGGCGTCGGGATCCCGACGACCTCCGACGACCTCATCGTCGCCGCGGAGGCGTTGCGCGCCAAGGGGATCGGCCCGGTGACGGTCGGCGGCTCCGACTGGAGCGGCCAGAAGCTGTTCCTCCAGATCATCCAGGGCTTCCTCACCGCCGAGGAGTCGAAGCGGGTGTTCGCCAGCGGCAAGCTCTCCGAGAGCGCCGGTGCGCTGGCGGGCGTCGAGCACTTCGTCGAACTGCGCGACGCGGGCGTCTTCATCGACAACGTGCAGGGCTACACCTCCGACTCCGAGCTGACGCAGTTCAACACCGGCAAGGCGGCGATCGTCCCGGCGATGTCCTCGGCGCTGGCCAAGGTGCCCGCCGACCGCGCGCGGGAGGTCGTCGTCGGCGGCTGGCCCAAGCCGTCGCGCGGCGGCGTGCTCGACCACCCCAGCGTGATCCGGAGCTACAACGGCCACGGCATCTGGATCAGCGAGAACGGCGCGAAGAAGCTCGACCTCGTCCAGCCGTTCGTCCAGTACCTCTACAGCGACGAGGTCACCGACGCGATGATCCTCGGCTCCGGCCGGGACATGAGCCGCGTCACCGACACGCTCAGCACCGACTTCCCGCTCGTCGCCCAGGCGTCGCGGCTCACCTCGGCGCAGGTGTCGCCGGTCATGCTGCCCGACCTGATCATCCCCCAGTCCGCGTTCGAGCCGATGATCCAGGCCACCGCGACGGCCTACGGCCCGGTGTCCGTCGAGCGCATCGTCGACGTCTTCGAGAAGGCCTACGCCACGGCGTGAGGGCAGGCCTCAGGAAGGGATCCACCGTGACCGCTCTGACCGACGTGGCCTCCAGCGCCGCGACCACCCCCGAGCCCTCCCCGCCGCCCGCGCGCGGGGCGCGCACCCCGTTGCGGGAGCGCTTCCCCGGCTTCGCCCTGCCCGCGCTCGTCTGGTACGCGGTCTTCATGATCGGCCCGGTCGTGGCGATGGTCGTCATCGGCTTCCTCTCCTGGCCGGGGATGCTCGTCGAGCCGGGGTTCGCGGGCCTGTCGAACTTCGGCCGCGTCCTCGCCGACGAGAAGTTCTGGGCCGCGGCGGGGAACTCGGCGGTCCAGATCGTCGTGGGCCTGCCGGTGATGATCGTGCTCGCGTTCCTGCTCGCGTTCTACGTCGTGCAGAAACCGCGCGGCCACAGGGTGATGCGCTACCTGCTCTTCATCCCCGCGCTCATCTCCGCGCCGGCGACCGCGATGGTCTTCTACGCCATCCTCAACCCCGACGGCCTGCTCAACGGTGTGCTGCGCCCGTTCGGCCTCGACGGCACCGCCTGGCTGGCCAACCCCTCGACCGCGCTCGGCGCGATCATCGCCGTCGAGCTCTGGAGCGGGATCGGCTACTCCGCGGTGCTCATCGCCGCGCGGCTCGACGGCGTGGCCCCCGAGATCGTGCAGGCCGCGCGCATCGACGGGGCGGGCGACTGGCGCATCGCGTGGGGCATGTACTGGCCCATCGCCCGCGACTTCATCGGCGTCGTGACGATGCTCCAGTTCCTGTCGATGCTGTTCAACTCGGCCCAGACCGTGCTGCTGCTGACCCAGGGCGGCCCCGGCACGTCGACCACGACGCTGTCGTACCTCGTCTACCGCAAGGCCTTCGTCGAAACCGACCTGGGCTACAGCCAGGCGGTGGGCCTCATCCTCTTCGTGCTCGGGCTGCTGGGCATGGGAGCCATCCGCCGGGTGCTCCGCGCCTCCCACTGACCAGTACCGAAGGAGTCCACCATGGCCCGGACCGCCCTCCGTCCCCGGCGCGACCGCGTCGGCTCGATCACCAGCGGGGCGCTCGCCTGGATCTACTGCGCCCTGCTGGTCGTGCCGCTCTACTACTTCGTCGTGTCCTCGTTCAAGGACAACGAGCAGATCTTCGAGTCACCGCTGGCGCTGCCCGGCACGTGGGACCTCTCGAACTTCGGCACGGCGATCGACCAGGCCGAACTCGTCCTCGCGGTGGCGAACTCCGTGATCACGACCGTCGCCGCGCTCGTCCTGACCCTGCTGCTGGCCCTGCCTGCCTCGTTCGCGCTCGCACGCTCGAACGGCAGGCTCGGTCGCTTCGTCGAGAACGTCTTCGCGCTCGGCTTCCTCATCCCGTCGTTCGCGGCGCTCTTCCCGACGTTCCTGCTCGCGGCGTCGCTGGGCCTGTTCCACAGCCGCACGTTCGTGGTGTTCCTGCTGCCCGCGACCGCGCTGCCGCTGTCGATCGTGATCCTCACGTCGTTCATGCGGGCGATCCCCCGCGAGCTGGAGGAGGCGGCCTCGATGGACGGCGCGTCGGCGCTCCAGGTGCTGCGGCAGGTCTACCTGCCGATCTGCGTCCCCGGCATCGCGACCGTGCTGCTGCTGAACTTCCTGTCGTTCTGGAACGCCTACCTCTACCCGCTGATCCTCATCGGCCCCGACACCGCGCAGCGCACGATCCAGGTCGCGCTGCCGACCCTCAAGGTCGACGCGGGCACCGACTACGGGGTGCTCATGGCCGGGACGCTCTTCACCCTGCTGCCCGTGTACCTCGTCTACACCGTCCTCCAGCGCCAGATGCAGCGCGCCCTGATCTCCGGAGCGGTCAAGGGATGACCCCGCACCTCTCGGCGTCCTCGCTCTCCCTCCAGAGCCGGATCGGCCAGGTCAACCAGCGCCTCAAGGGCTGGGAGGCGCTGCGCTGGATCGACGGCGCACCCCGCGTGACCGACGTGCTGCGGCGCGAGGTCGACCGCTTCGGCGGCCTCGGCGCCCTCTACGGGGTGCTGCGCGCCGACCCGTGGTCGGCCGTCCACTGGCACAACGGCGTCCCGCCCGAGCGCAGCGCCGAGGCGTACGCGGCCGTGCAGGACCACGTGACGCGCCACGGGGACGGCGTGCCCGTGCTGTTCGTCGAGGAGGCCCCGCACGGCGTCCAGGCGCTCGGCGGGACGACGCTGCCGGTCAACCTGGCGCTCGGCGCGGGCATGGACGTGGAGCTGACCGAGGAGCTCGCGGCCGTGGTCGCCGCCGAGGCGCGGGCACGGGGGACGCACGTCGCCCTCGTGTCGGGTCTCGACGTGCTGCGGGATCCCCGCTGGGGGCGCGCGGAGGAGTGCTTCGGCGAGGACCCCGCTCTCGCCGCCGCGCTGGTGGCGGCGACCGTGCGCGGCATGCAGGGCGGCTCGACCGGTGCCGAGCCGATCGGCACGGGGCACGTCGCCGTCGTCGCCAAGCACCTCGCGGCGCAGGGCGCGGGCATCGGGGGCCGCAACGGGTCGGGGGCGCCCATCGGTGCCCGTGAACTCGGCGAGGTCCACCTGCGCCCCGCCCACGCCGCGGCGCGCGGCGGTGTCGCCGGGTTCATGGCCGCCTACAACGACGTCGACGGTGTGCCGTGCAGCGCGAACCGGGCGCTGCTGACGGACACGATCCGCGGCGACTGGGGGTGGGACGGTGTCGTCATGGCCGACGGCACCGCGATCGACCGCCTCCGCGACAGCTCCCCCGATCCCGCCGCCGCGGCGGCGCTCGCCCTGCGCGCGGGCGTCGACCTGAGCCTGTGGGACGAGGCGTTCACCCACCTCGGGGAGGCCCTGGACCGCGGGCTGGTGCGGGAGAGCGACCTGGACCGCGCCGTCGACCGCGTGCTCGCGCTCAAACGCCGGGTCGGGCTGATCGGCGAGCCCGCGGTGGTGGAACGGGTGCCCGCTCGGGACGTCGTGGCGCTCGTCGACCGAGCCGCCCGGCAGGCCGTGGTGCTGGTGCACGACCACGGCGTGCTGCCGCTGGACCCCGCGGCCACGGTCGCGCTCATCGGCCCCAACGCCGACGACCTGGACGCGCAGCTCGGCGACTACACACCGCCCCGGCCCGCGGACGACCCCGCCGCGTCGACCGTGCGATCGGCGCTCGTGGCGCGGATCGGCGCGGACCGCGTGCCGCACGCCCCCGGTTCCCGCGTGCGCGGAGGCCTCGGCCCGGACGCGCTCGCGGCGGTCGAGGAGGCGGTGCAGCGCGCCGACGTCTGCGTGCTCGTGCTCGGCGGCACGAGCCGCCGGAGCTACGACGACGAGTTCGCCGACAACGGCGCGGTCGAGGGCCCCGCCGACGACACGACCAACGGGGAGGGCGTCGACCTCGCCTCGATCGCGCTGCCCGAGGCCCAGCTCGACCTCGCCCGCACGGCTCGGGCGAGCGGCAGACCCGTCGTCGCCGTCGTCGTCGACGGCAGGCCCCGCGCGCTCACCGCGCTGGCGGACCTCGCGGACGCGCTGCTCGTCGTCCCGTTCCCCGGTCCGAGCGGCGGGGCCGCCATCACCAGCGCGCTGTTCGACGGCACCGCCTCGGGCAGGCTGCCCGCCTCGTTCCCCGTCGCCGACGGCGTCTTCCCGGTCGCCCACGACGAACGCCTGGAAACGGCCCGCGGCTACCTGGGGCACGAACGGCCCGTCGGTCTCCCCTTCGGCAGCGGAGCACACCCCTCCGTCGTGACCGGGGTGCGCGCGGCGGGGTGGAGCATCCCCGCCGACGCGCTCGGCACCGGCGGCTCCGTGCGGGTCGCGGTGGACGTCACCAACAACGGCACGACCCCGCTGCCCGTCGCCGTGCCGCTCTACGGCCGCAGGCACGAACTCGGCGTGCGCCCGCGCCGCCGGACCCTGCTCGCCGTGCGCCGCACGACGTGCCCGCCCGGCACGCGGACCGTCGAGTTCGAGCTGGGCCTGGACGAACTGGGCTCGTGGGCGACCGGACGGCCGGTCGCGGTCCCCGTGGAGATCGGCGTCTGGAGTTCCGAGCACACCGACGAACCCGACCACGCGCCGCGCGTGCGCGTGACCGACGAGGAGGGGACAACGCCGTGGCAACGGTGATCGACCCGTGGATCGTCCGGACCATCGAGGCCGCCGCGGCCCGCGTGCGCGCCGCGACCGGCGACCGGATCGGTGATCTGGTCGAGGCCGCGCTGCTGCGCACCCTGCGCGACACCACCACGATCGGCGAGGACGGCACCGCCTTCGTCATCACCGGCGACATCCCGGCCATGTGGATGCGCGACTCCACCACGCAGCTCACGCCCTACCTGCGGTTCCTCGCCGAGTGCCCGCCGCTCGCCGCGCTCGTCACGGCCGTCGTGCGCAGGCAGTTCGCGTGCCTGGACCACGACCCCTACGCCAACGCGTTCAACGACGGGCCGACAGGAGCCCACTACGAGCCGGACGACGTGTGCGGCGACCCGCACGTCTGGGAGCAGAAGTACGAGGTCGACAGCCTCGCCCACCCGATCACCCTCGCCCACCGGCTGTGGCGGACGACCGGCTCCACCGCACCGTTCGACGCCCGCGCGCACCGCGTCCTGCGCACGGTCGTCGGCCAGCTGCGCCGCGAACAACGGCACGACGAGTCCCCGTACCGCTTCGAGCGGACGACCACGATCCCCACCGAGACGCTCGCCCGCGGAGGCCGCGGCACCCCGGTCGCCGTCACGGGCATGACGTGGAGCGGGTTCCGCCCGTCGGACGACGCCTGCACCCACGGGTACAACATCCCGGCCAACCTGTTCGCCGCACAGGCGCTCCTGGCGATCGCCGACATCGCGGACGAGGTCTACCGCGACGCGGACCTGGCCGCCGACGCCCGCGCGCTGTCGCGCGCACTCGTCGACGGCGTCGAGGCGCACGGCATCGTCGACCGCGGCGGCACGCGCGTCTACGCCTACGAGGTCGACGGGCTCGGCGGCGTGCTCCTCATGGACGACGCCAACACACCCTCGCTGCTCTCCCTGCCCCTGCACGCGCCCGACCTCCTCGACGCCGAGGTGTGGCGGGCGACCCGCGGGTTCGTCCTGAGCCCCGACAACCCGTACTACTCCAGCGGCAGCGTGGCGAGCGGCATCGGCAGCCCGCACACGAGGCCGGGGTGGGTGTGGCCGATCGCGCTGGCCGTCGAGGGCCTGACGGGAACGGCGGCGGACCGCGAGCGCCTCCTGCACCTGATCGCCGACACCGACGCGGGCACCGGCCACGTCCACGAGAGCTTCGACCCCTCCGACCCGACGTCGTTCTCCAGGCCGTGGTTCTCCTGGGCGGACTCGATGTTCTGCGAACTCGCGCTGGCGGTCGCCGACGACGTGGAGACCGCCGCCCACCGGGGGGACGCGTCGACACCCGTCTGACAGCCCCGCTGCTCGCCCGCCGCGCCCCCGGTCAGCAGGAGCCCGAGGTCCAGCGGTGCGACCGCATCCTCACGCCGGTGCCGCTCGCCTCCCACTGGGTGCCCTGCCAGGCGCACAGCACGAGGCTGGAGGCCGCGTGGTTCGCGGCCGAGTAGAGGTTCACGCCGAGGTAGTTGGTGCTCGTGCCGCGGTTGTAGATCGACTTGACCGGTCGGTCGTCCGCCCAGGAGCAGACGACGGGGGTGCTCCACCAGTCGTTGTCCGCGTTCGTCCAGCTGCACCTGTTGCCCGTGCCGTCGTAGCCGTCCCACACGCAGAGGTCGCCCGCCGCGCACGACCAGGCCTGGACGGTCACCTCCTCCGCGGCCACCGGGCGGTAGTCGGTTCCCCGGTCCTGCTCGGGTGCGGTCGCGCTCGCGGTCCCGCTGATCCCGGTCAGCGCCACCAGCAGTGCCGGCAGCAGGATCGATGCCTTGCGCATTGGTCTTCCTCCCCTGGAAAGACGGCCGTTGCCGATCGACAGCTCCGCCCGGACCGCACCCACCTGTGCGACCGCGGCAGCACACCGCGGTACGAGCGGCCTGCTCGTACGTCCTCCTCGCAGGTGCGGATCGACCGCGGTCCGCGAACTGTCCCACCGGGGAGCCGGGTCGGTGACGCGTTTCGACCACGGTCTAAAAGCCCGCCGCGTCGGGGGCCGTCCGGGCGGCCGGCGCCGGTCTGGGATGCTCCGCGCATGTCCCCCCACCCGGCGACGTCCACCGAAGACGTGGTGGACCAGCAGGTCCGCATCCAGTTCGACGCCTTCCTGGACGAGCACCGCGAGGCACTCGACCGCTGCCTGGACGGGCTGACCGAGGAGCAGGCCCGCCGGTCGCTGGTGGCGTCCCGGACCACGCTGCTGGGCCTGGTGAAGCACGCGACCTTCGTCGAGAAGGTGTGGTTCGACGAGGCCGTCACCCGCCGGTCGCGCGCCGAGATCGGCATCCCCGCGACGCCGGACGAGTCGTTCGTCCTCGACGACGAGGACACCATCGCCACCGTCCGGGAGGCGCACCGGGCCGCGTGCGAGGCGTCCCGCCGCGCGACCTCGTCGTTGGCGCTGGACGACCTGGTCCACGGCAACCGCCGCGGCCCGCTCCCGCTGCGCTGGGTGTACCTCCACGTGCTGCGCGAGCTGGCCCAGCACTGCGGACACGCGGACATCCTGCGCGAACAGCTCCTCGACGGGTAGCGCCCCGCGGCCACGCCGGGCAGCGGCTACGGGGGGCGGGGTGGGAACGCGGGTGCCAGGTCGAGCGACGGCCAGCGGTCGACGGCCCACTCCGGCCAACCGGTCCACCCCGGTGGAGGCGCCGGAACCGGTCGGTCGCCGCGCAGTTCCCCGGCGTCCGGGGCCTGGAACCGCTGTCGCCACGCGTCGACGTCGGCGTCGGCCATCGGGAACGTGCTGTGCGGAGCGGTTTCCCGGCGGTGTGCGATCCGGGCGCGTTGGACGTCCTCGTCCACGGGCAGGTAGACCACTCGGCAGGACGCTCCGACCGACGTCGCCAGCCAGCGCAGCGCCGACCGCTCGTCGCGGCCCCAGAGCCCGAAGTCGAGCACGACGCCGGTCCCCACCCTCAACGCCTGCAACGCCAGCGAGATGAGCCGTCCTTCGAGCAGGTCGCGCTTGCCGTCGGGCTGCGACCCGTCGAACAGGGGGATCATCCACTCGTCCGGGGTCAGCCGCAGCGCGCGGTGCGCGGCGGCGAGTTCCCCGGCACGGGTGGTCTTCCCGGCGCCGGGGAGCCCGACCATCAGGAGGAGTTCGGCACCGCGGGCGGCGTCGGGAGGAGGCTCCTGGTGCGACGGGTGGAAACGCTGCGGCACGAGCTTGCTCCCCGGATCACGCGGAACGGTCCGACACGCGAACGGGCTGCCGGGAGGGACCTCGACCCGGCGGTCCGCACCGCCACGATAGTCGAACGCGCCGGCGGACCCCGGCCGCGGAGCCAAGACGGCGGCTGGCTGCGGCCGGCGAGTCGCGCTACGTTGGGAGCGCTCCCAGAACGTGCCCGTCACCCCTGCTCGAGGAGCCCACCCATGCTGCGACGGCGTTGTCGCCCGGCCACCCTGCTGGCCTGCCTGCTCGTTCTCTCCCTGTCCGCGTTCCTGTCGCCCTCGTTGGCGGTGGGCGGCACCGCCGCGGCAGGCACACCACCCGCGGTGCCGCTGACCGAACTGACCGTCGTGTCCGAGCAGGTGGCGTCCGGCCTGCGGCGTCCGATCGCGATCACCGGACTGCCGGACGGCCGGATGCTGATCGCGGAGAAGGACGGCACCGTCCGCTCCTACCACCCCGACACCGGCCTGGCGGCCGAACCGGTGCTCGACCTGAGCGACCGCATCGACACCTCGGACAACGAGCGCGGCCTCCTCGGCATCACGCCCGCGCCGAACTTCGCCAGGACCGGAATCCTCTACGTGGCCTACACGAGCCTGCCCGCGGGCGCGCTGACCCTGGCGCGCGTGCCCATCGGCGCCGCTGACCGGACGCAGGTGCTGCTCACCCAGGAGCACGCCGAGTACGGCAACCACAACGGCGGGCAGGTGGCGTTCGGCCGCGACGGCTACCTCTACTGGTCGACCGGCGACGGCGGCCACGCGAACGACCCGTACAAGTCCGGCCAGGACCTCGGCACCCTGCTCGGCAAGATCGTGCGGATCGACGTCAACCGCACCTGCGGGACGAAGCTCTACTGCGTGCCCTCCGGCAACCCGTTCGTCCGCGTGCCGGGCGCCCGACCGGAGATCTGGCTCTACGGTCTGCGCAACCCGTGGCGGTTCTCCATCGACCCGGTCGACGGCTCGCTGTGGATCGGCGACGTCGGCCAGGGCCTGGTCGAGGAGATCAACCACATCCGCCCGTCGCAGGGCGGCGCGAACCTGGGCTGGTCCTGCCGGGAGGGCACCCCCGTGTTCGACCCGCAGCAGTGCAGGCCGGGCGTGAAGTACACCGACCCGGTCTTCGAGTACGACCACTACAACGACAACTGCTCGGTGACCGGCGGCGTCGTGTACCGGGGCTCCCGCACCCCGGAGGCGCGGGGGACCTACGTCGCGAGCGACTACTGCTCGACCCGCGTGTTCGCCGTGCGCCCCAAGGCGGGCGGCGGCTACGACACCGCCACGATCGGCAACTTCCCCACCCAGCCGTCCGCGATCGACACCGACGTGCACGGTGAGCTGTACGTGCTCAGCGACCTCCCCGGAGCCATGAGCAGGGTGCGGTTCGAACGCGTCCAGCCCTAGGCGGCCGCTGAGTCCCAGCACCGCCGGGGACGGCCGTCCCCGGCGGTGCGCGGTCTCCGTGCAGGCGCGCTCGGTCAGTTCGCTTCGAGCCAGTTGGCGATGGTGTCGACGTCGTCGTTCGTGAGACCGTCGCCGGGACTGACGGTGTGGAGCAGCGCGGGCCCGGAGTGGTGGTGCGCCACCCATGTCCGGTCGACGTCAGTGGTTTCGTCGTCGATCCACACGAAGGGAAGACCGGCCGCGCGCACGACGATTCCCCTGGTCTTCCAGTGCAGCCCGGTCCTGGCGTCGTGACCGTCCTCGGGGAAGTCCGGCCACGTGACCACCGGCAGCGCGGGCAGGCCCAGCAGCGGGCTGACGCACTCGTTGGCCTCGTCCATCCAGGTGGTGGCCCAGACGAGGTGGCAACCGAGCGCCAGCAGTCGCGGCCCGAGCGCCGGGTTGACCCGAGCGAGCAACGGGTTGGACGACTCGACACCACTGGATACCGGGTACTCCCGCGCACTTCCGCCGAACGGGATCAACGGCCCGTCGACATCGAGGAACAGCAAAGGCCGTCGCATGGTGCCGGCAGCGTACCCAGCCGCTCGCACACCAGGCAGGCAACAACCGGATCGCGCCCGTCTCGTTCACCGGGGACCATTGCGCGCATGACGCGGAACGGAACACCGGCAGCGCGGGAGTGCGTCTTCTGCGCCATCGCGGCGCGACGGGCCGAGGCCAGTGTGGTGCACGAAGACGACACCGTGGTCGTCTTCATGGACCTGAACCCCGTCACGCCCGGCCACCTCCTCGTCGTGCCCCGCGAGCACGCGGCGGGCCTCGAAGACCTCGACGGAGCCACGAGCGCGCACGTCTGGTCGGTCGGTCGTGACATGGCACGAGCCCTGCGACGTTCGAGCATGGGCTGCGAGGGGATCAACATGCTCCTCTGCGACGGCGAGGTCGCCTTCCAGACGGTCTTCCACTTCCACCTCCACGTCATCCCCCGCTACGCGGGAGACGGCTGGACGCTCAACGCCGAGTCGTCGGAGCGCGAGAGGGTCCTCCTCGACGGCGACGCGCTAGCCATCAAGGACGCCATCGCGTCGACGGGCTGACCGGTGACCTCCGCCCGTGCCGCCGGGCGACGCCGTCACCGTCCTCGTCCGACCAGCCGTGCTCATCCGACCAGCCGTGCTCAGACGACGGTGCGCCAGCGGGACGGGATCTCCTCGGGCCGGATGGCGCCTCCGCCGCTGCTGTCCTGGTAGAACCACTCGCGGAAGCCGTCCGGGTCGGTGATCCGGTTCTGGTAGCCCCAGCCCCGCGCGCGGTCCTTCTCCGCGCGGGGGAAGGCCGCGCGGTTCTTGTGGCGGTCCAGGCAGATGTCGTAGTCCATCCGGTGCAGGTGCAGCAGGTGCAGCAGCGGGTCGACGTTCGTGCGCTGGTCGAGTCGCTGGTGGAATCCGGGGTTCCACAACGACGGGGCTCGCGCGATCAGCGACTTCGAGTACATCTCGTTGCGGTACCAGTGCGTCCGCTGCGCCAGCACGGGCCGCTCGGGGTCGAACGCCGGTTCGCCGTCGGTGAGGTGCAGGACTTCGTACCCCTGGCAGGTCACGAAGTCCTCGTCGACGTTGTCGAGGTAGTCGCCCAGGTCGCCGGTGTAGGGCTCCGGAGCGATGATCTCGTCGGCGTCGGCGAACAGCACGACGTCGTAGCGGTCGAGCAGGTCGTGCTGGTGGCGCTGGACGGTCTCCCGCTGCCACTCCGCGCCGAACACGGGCTGGTCGACCGCGATCCGGGTGAACCCGTACTCGTCGGCGAACCGGTCGGCGCCGCCGTGGTCGAGCACGTGGATGTCCCCCGGTGCGAAGAACCGGCTGTAGTAGCGCAACCAGATCGGCAGGAAGACCTCTTCGTCGCGCACCAGCGTGAACACCGCGCGCGTCGGGCGTTCGGCGTTGCCGGCCGTGATCCTCCAGCGCTGCCGGGGGTCGTGGTAGTACGACGAGTCGTCGACGGCGCTGCTCAACGCTCGACCGCTCGCGGCCGAGACGACGGCGAACTCCTGCTCCCCCACCGGGATCACGCGCCACCGGCCGGTCACCCCGTCGGCGGCCAGCGTCAGGTCCTCGGTCAGGCTCGCACGGGTGTCGACGTTCGTCAGTTCCCACAGGTGTTCGCGGCCGTCGACCCGGCTGAACCGCCACCGCTGGGACGCGTCGTTCGCGGACCGGCGCCAGGTGTCGGCCAGCGTGCCACCCGGACCGGCCTCCAGGACCTGCCCCGTGCCGACGTTCACCAGCTTGACCGGCCGGTCGTCCGGCACCGACGTGCTCACCTCTCGTTGTCGGCCCAGGGGCGACGCACGTTACGGCGGGCGGCGGTCGTCCGGCAGGCGGGCCCGCGTCGAGCCCGACCGGCTCGTCCGCGGCGACCGTGTCATTGTCCCAGGCCGTGCCGGGGAGAGCAGAGGTGGTGGCCGCGAGTTCGGCGGCACCGGCTGCCTATCGTTCGACGCGTGGTGAGCGGCGAGGAGAAGTACGTGACGTCCAGCGGTCCGCGGCTGTGGACCGAGCGGTTCGGCGACCGCGGAGATCCCGGTGTCCTGCTCGTCATGGGCACCTCGACCCAGGGCATCGGCTGGCCGGACGAACTGGTCGCGCGCCTCGTCCGCGCCGGCCGCCAGGTCATCCGCTTCGACCACCGCGACACCGGTCGTTCGGACCGCGTCGACTTCAGCGCGAACCCGTACACGCTGGCGGACATGGTCGCCGACGCGCTGGCCGTGCTCGACGGGCACGGCATCGACCGGGCGCACGTGGTCGGCCTCTCCCTGGGCGGCGCGATCGGCCAGTGGCTGGCGGTGCACCACGGGGCACGGGTCCGGACCCTGACCACGATCATGACCTCCCCCATGGGCAACAACCCCGGACCGGCCTGGGCACGGGCCATGGCCGGTCAACCCGCCTCGCCGGACGAGCTGCCGCCGCCGACGCCCCGGTTCCTCCACCACCTGGCGGAATCCGCGCGAGCGCCCCGCACGACCCCGGAACAGCGCCTCGACGCGGAACTGCGGACCTGGCGGGTGCTCAACGGCGAGGTCCTGCCGTTCGACGAGCCCGCGGTGCGGCGGTTCGTCGAACGCTCGCACCAGCGGGCCCACGATCCCGCCGCGGCGGCCAACCACGACCTCGCGGGCCGCCGGTTCACCGCCGAGCGACTCGTACCGCTGTCCACCATCACGGCGCCCACGCTGGTGATCCACGGCACCGAGGACCCCATCTTCGCCACCGCGCACGCCGAGGCGCTGGCCGCACAGGTGCCCGGTGCGCGGCTGCACGTCATCGAGGGCATGGGCCACAACCTGTTCTCACCAGGACTGCCCGAGCGGATCGCGGACCTCGTCGCCGACCACACGGCCGCGGGGTAGGCCGATCAGCACGACCGTCGGCCCGTGCGGTTCCCGTCGTTGCCGGAACCTCACCGGTGGGCCGATCGACTCCCCCCACCCACCACCATTGTCATTGGACGAACGGGTGGCCGCGCGAGAGGCTGAGCCGGACGTCAGCCGAACACGCACACGCGTCCCGGAGGAGGGATCACCATGACCGGCACCGAACCGCAGGGCGCTCGACGGGGAACGGTCCAGCGGTTGGACAACGTCGCCGTCGTCGTCGACGACCTCGCGGCCGCCGTGGCGTTCTTCGTCGAACTCGGACTGGAACTGGAGGGCGAGGCGACGGTCGAGGGCGGTGAGGTGGACCGGCTCGTCGGGCTTGAGGGGGTCCGGTCGGACATCGCGATGATGCGCACCCCCGACGGCCACGGGCGGCTGGAGCTGACCAAGTACCACTCGCCCGCGATCCGGGGCGGTGACCCGCACGCCCCGGCGAACACGCTGGGCGCGCACCGCGTCATGTTCGCCGTCGACGACATCGACGACGTCCTCGACCGCCTGCGGCCCCACGGAGCCGAACTCCTCGGCGAGCTGGTGCGGTACGAGAACAGCTACCGGCTCTGCTACCTCCGCGGCCCCGCGGGCATCCTCGTCGCGCTGGCCCAGTCGACCGCGTGACACCGCCGGGCGACCCGGCCTGGACCAGTGGCCGCCCTCAGTCCCGTTCCACCAGCAACGCCACCCGGTCGCCGCGCGCCCCTTCCGGCACGACCTCGATCTCGACCGGCTCCCCCGGAACGACGCCTGCCGGGTCGTAGCCGGAACCGTCGACGACGCCCTGGCGGCTGTGGTGGTGGTTGCCGACTCCCCGTCGACCGAGAACACCACGCTCAGCGCGCTCTCGTCGTTGGTGTGGTGGTCGACGTCGACGGCGCGGGTGGTGACCATGATCCGGCGCACGTACGGCTCCGGGTCGCCCCGCACCCGCCGCCACGACAGCCACGCCTTCGTCAGCGCCGCCTGCACCAGGTGCGCCGTGCGCGGCAGACGCGGCGATGCCCCGGCCACGAACTCCTCGAACCCCTCAGGTACGTCCACCGAGCCCTCATCACCCACCGCCTTGCCGCTACTACCGCTCGGGGACGGCGAATGGTCGCCTCCGCCCCCGAGGTCGGTCCGCGGTGCGGGGCTCAGCGGGCGAGCAGGGTGCCGAACCAGGTCGACCAGGCGGCGGTGAGGGTGCTGGCGGGTTGCGGGTCGGTCGTGGTGGAGATCCAGGCGGTGTGCCCGTCGGGGCGGATGAGGAGCCCGTCGAGTTCGGGGTGTTCGGGGCAGCGGGCGTGGTGGACGTCGACCCCGGCGTCCACCCCGGCGTCCGCGTGGGTCGGCGGGGTGCGGTCGCCGAGGTGCAGGAGCAGCGGGCGGGCGGGACGGAGCAGTTCGGCGACGCTGGTGCGCACGCCGTCCGCGACCAGCGCCAGGTTCGGTGCGAGCTTGCCCAGCCACGGGTGGTCGCCGGGGATGCGGGGGTCGTAGCGGGTGCTCACCCCGGTGGCCAGCTCGGCGAGGTGGGTGTTGACCGCCGGCAGGTCGGTGAGTTCCCCGAACAGCTCCCGGACCGGGTCGAGGTCGGGGTCGTGGCGCCCGAGGACCATCTGGGCGCGGGTGGTCCGCAGCACGCGTGCGCCGACCTCGTGCCGCTCGGAGTGGTAGGTGTCCAGCAGCCCGTCCGGCGCGCGGCCGAGCGCGGTGGCGGCCAGCTTCCAGCCGAGGTTGACCGCGTCCGCCAGCGCGACGTTCACCCCCACCGCCCCCGCGGGCGGGTGGATGTGCGCGGCGTCCCCGGCCAGCACGACCCGGCCCGCGACGTAGCGGTCCGCCTGCCTGGCCGCGTCGGAGAACCGGGTGAGCCAGCGCGGGTCGCGCAGTCGCACCGGGCGGCCGAGCGCGTCGTTCAGCACCTGCTGGAAGTAGTCCAGGCGGACAGGGGCGTGGCTGTCGGCGGGCGGGGCCGGCTCGTCGAGCACGATCCGCACGTAGCCGGGTCGCGGGATCACGAACACGGTGCCGGTCACACCGAACGGCAGGGCCGTGGGATCGGCCAGTTCCACGTCGGCCAGCAGGCCGAACGTGGTGGCCGGCGTGCCGGGGAAGCCGATGCCCGCGAGCCCGCGCACGACGCTGCGGCTGCCGTCGCAGCCGGCGAGGTACCGGACCCGCCTGCGCTCGTGCTCGCCACCGACCCGGACGGTCACGTCGACCCCGTCACCGTCCTGGTCGAGGGCGATCACCTCGTGCCCCCAGGACACCACCACTCCCAGCTCGGCCAGCCACTCCTCCAGGAGTTCCTCGACCCTGGTCTGCGCGATCCCGAGCACGTAGGCGTGATCGGTGTCCATGGCGGTCAGGTCCAGGGGCCTGCTCGGATCGGCGAACATGCCGTACGGGACCGTCGGGCCCTCCGCCAGGAAGCGGTCCACGACGCCGCGCCGGTCCAGCAGTTCCAGGCTGCGGGCGTTGAGGGTGAACCCGCGGCAGAACGGCGACCGCCGCGGCAGCCGGTCCACCACCTCCACCTCGACCCCCGCCAGCGCGAGTTCCGCCGCCAGCACCAACCCTGCCGGTCCAGCGCCTGCCACCAGGACGGTCACCGCTCCTCCGTTCCGGGGTGCCGCGACTCGGTGTGGATCCAGCCGGTCACCGGCTCCGGCCAGGCCAGCCTGCCGGTCGTGATGTCGGCGGTGATCTCCTCGACCCAGCCCAGCTCGGCCTCCAGCATCCGCACCGCGTACTCGGTCTCCACCACGAACAGGCGCGGCACCTCACCCGCCTCCAGCACCCTCCGGTGCTCCTGCCGGATCTCCGCCAAGGACGTGCGGACCCGCTCGGCCCGCTCCCGCAGCGCGGCCGCGGCGCCGTCCGGTCCGAGCGCGCCGAGGTAGCTGACCGCGGCCAGGAACTTCGGGTACTCGTCGGCCGGGGTGCGGACCAGTTCGTCCACCCAGCGCACGAACTCCGCACGTCCCAGGGCGGTGTGCTGGTAGATCGTCCGCTCCGGTCGGGCACCGACGCGGACCGTCTCCCGAGCCTCGATCCACTCGATCCTCTGCAACGTCCTGACCACGTCGTACAGGGAGCCGGTGGTCACCTTGAACACCCGGTCCATGCCGCGTTCCCGCAGGGTCGCGGCCATGGCGTGGGGGTGCGTCGGCGACTCCATCAGCAGCCCCAGCACCGCCAGACCCAGCGGGTTGGACAGCACTCGGCTGTTGCTCGTGCTCATTCGCTCGTCTCCAATCGGTCGGTGCCGAGTATTCGGATCCGAGCGAGTGCTGTCAAGGTGGGACCGCGACGCGGCACGGACACCTGAGCCGACCGACCAGCGCTAGTTCACTACTGATCAGTACCGATCTATGTGGACCACCCGTCCAGCAGTCGGTTCCCAGCGGCGACCATGCCCGGATGAGAGACCCATGACCCCGCAACACCCGACACCGTCCTGGTCACCGGCGCTTCCGACTTCACCGCGGGCCACTGCCGCGTCCCGCGAGGGACGGCACCGGGCTCCTCGGCGCGCAGAAGACCCTCAGCCCGCCCCGAGCCGTGGTCGGCGACCGGGCGGTGTCGTGCCGGTTAGGCTCGCCTCGTGGAGATGGCGCTGCCGGAGTGGACGGTGCTCGCGCTGCTGTGCGAAGGACCGCGGCACGGTTTCGCCATCGCCTCGCTCACCGCGGCCGACGGCGCGGTGGGGCGGGTGTGGGCGGTGCCCCGGCCGATGGTCTACCGGGCGCTGGGGCGGCTGGAGGACGCGGAGCTGATCGCCCCGGCGACCGTGGAGTCCGGGCCCGGTCCGCAGAGGACCGTCTACGCCATCACGGCCACCGGCCGGGACCGCGTGGACGAGTGGCTCGGGCAGCCCGCCGAGCACGTCCGGCTGCTCCGGTCGCACCTGCTGGTCAAGTTGGCGCTGCTGCACCGGCGCGGGCTCGACCCGTGCGGGCTCCTGCTCGGCCAACGCGCCGTGCTGCGCCGGGTCGTGGCGGCCATCGAGGCCGATCAGCGCGAGGGGTTCGACGCGGTGCTGCTGTCGTGGCGCCACGTCAACGCGACCGCGGCGCTGCGGTTCGTCGAGGACCTGGCGGCCGACCGTCAGCGGAGCAAGCCGGCACGCCTGCGGACCCAGGACTCCGACTGACCGCACTCCGCCGCGATGGCCTTCCAGCTCAGGTCGGCCGCGCGGCGGTCGGCGAGGTACGCGGCGACGTCGGCGAACCCGAACCGGGCCGCCACGGAGGCCGCCCGGTCCTGGACGTGGCGGCGCGAGGTCGCGTGCGGAACGCGGGTGACACCGTGCCTGGCCAACGCGGTCCGCACGGCCGTGCGGCTCAGGCCGGTCTCCGCCGCGATGGCCTGCACCGACCGGGCCGACCGCACGTGGCGGTCGCGCAGGTACTCCGGCACGCTCGCGAAACCGAGGTCGGCGAGGACCGGCAGCCACGGGGCGTCGAGCCGCAGGACGCGGGCGTGCTCGGCGACGACGCCCGCGGTGTCCGGGTCGACGACCGCGAGGTGGCGCGACAGCCAGTCCTTGTGCAGCCCGGCCTCACGGCTGATCGCGGCCAGGCTGCGGCCCGCGAGGACCCGGTCGGTGACCAGCGCCCCGATGTCGGGAAATCCCGAATCGGCGGCGGCCTTCGCGGCGACCGTGCGCAGCCGGTCGAGCGCGTGCCGTCGGACGCCCTCGGTGCGCGCCTGCTGGGAGACGGCGGCGAGCGCCCGCAGGGTCTTGCGACGACGCTGCTCGGGGTGCTTGCGCCCCCGAGCGGCCTGGGCGGCGGCCTCGGTCAGCGCACCGGAACGGGCCCGCCGCACGCCCTTCTCGCACCACGCCCGCACGACCGGGTCGGTGGCGCGCCGCCGCCGCAACGCCTCGGCGCGCCGCCGCCGGGTGCTCTCCCCCTCCAGGGACGCGGTCCGCTCCAGCCCGAAGGCCTCGCGGTAGGAGAGCTCGTCCCAGCCGTGCGAACGCAGGTGCGCGAGGACGGACTTGAACCAGCGGCCGCACAGGTGGCACAGGACCCGGTCGCCCACCTGCACGACCGATCCGACCGGCACGTGCTCGGCCACGGTCACGACGGCACCTCCACTAGTCACACTGAGACTAGGTCAGCGGTCGTCGACCGTAAAGGGCCCGCACCACACCCGCGCCGGTCGCCGAAGCCGCGGGCGGTCAGGGCGTGCGGGCCGGCACCGCCTCCCGGTGGCGTGGCCGCGGAGCTGGCGGGTGCCGTCGGCGAGGAAGCGCACCGTCCACCGCTGGTACGACATCCCGTCGCACGCGCAGGTGCGCAGGCCCACGTCGAGGCTGTGGTCCAGGCAGCTCCCCGTGGCCCGGCCGACGTAGATCCGCGACTCCTCGGAAGCCCGCGCGGCACGACCTACCGCACGCTGTCCTAGGCCTCAAGGCCGATGACCACCAGCCCCGCGGGCTGAAGAACGTCACCGGCTGATCCCGCCCACGACCCGTGGCCCGCCAGGCACCCCCCGGCGGGCCACGGGTGCCGCCCTCTACGTGTCCGCGCTGGTGAGACGGCGCAGGCGGTGCCTGAGGTGCTGCCGCTCGGCCAGGTTGACGGTGGTGGCGATGGCGCGGCGGTAGGCGTCCGCCGCGCCGTCGGTCCTGCCCGCCCGCTCCAGCAGGTGGGCGCGGACGGCGTCGAGCCTGGGCAGGCGGGGGTGCTGGGACCCCAGCGCGTCGACGTGGGCGAGGGCGACGTCGGGCCCGCTGACCATGGCCTGCGCGACGATGCGGTTGAGGGTGATCGTGGGGTTGGCGTGGCCGGTCACGAGTTCGAGGAGCCGGTAGAGCGCGAGGATCTCGGCCCAGTCCGTCGCCCCGGTGTCGGGGGCCTCCGCGTGCAGGGCCGCGATGCAGGCCTGGAGCAGGTAGGGGCCGGGATCGGCACCGGGGGCGGCCCGCTGGACCAGGTCGATCCCCTCGCTGATCAGCCCCCGGTCCCAGAGCGCCCGGTCCTGCTCGTCGAGCGGTCTGAGGAGTCCGTCCGGTCCGACCCTGGCCGGGTGGCGGGCCT
The DNA here is from genome assembly GCF_057122925.1 of Umezawaea sp. Classification (NCBI taxonomy): domain Bacteria; kingdom Bacillati; phylum Actinomycetota; class Actinomycetes; order Pseudonocardiales; family Pseudonocardiaceae; genus Umezawaea; species Umezawaea sp. Next base: position 118,622 of record NZ_DBNGPQ010000166.1, read on the forward strand.
CGGTGAGCAGCATCAGGGCCAGCAGACCGGTGATCTCGGTGGAGTCGGGGAGGCCGCGCAGCAGGAGCCTGGTCAGGTGGATCGCCTCGGCGGCGAGGTCCGCGTCGCGGGGTGGTGCGCCGGTGGTCGTGTGGTGGGCCTCGGTGAACATCAGGTAGAGCACGTCGAGCACGGCCGTGATCCGCTCGGGGGTGGGAGCGGGCGGCGGGAGCGGCAGGCCGAGCTGGGAGACGCGGCGCTTGGCCCGCGTGATCCGCTGGGCGATGGTGGCCTCGGGGACCTGGTGGACGGTGGCGATCTGGGCGGTGGTCAGCCCGGCGACCGCCCGCAGGGTCAGCGCCACCTGCCCGGCGCGCGGCAGGTCGGGGTGGCAGCACAGCAGCAGGACCAGCAGCGAGTCGTCGGTCTGGACGGCCTCCGACCCCTCCGGGGGCGATGCCAGCGCGGTGCGGACCTCGCGGTCCCGGCGTCGGGCGTCGCCGCGGGCCTGGTCGGCGTAGCGACGGCGAGCGGTCACGGTGAGCCAGCCCAGCGGGTCGTCGGGGTACCGCGCGGGCCACTGCTGGTGCGCCTGGAGGAGCGCCTCCTGGACGGCGTCCTCGCACAGGTCGAACCGGGCGCTGCCGTGGGCGCGCAGCAGCCGGGCGAGGACCTGCCGCGTGAGTTCGCGCCACAGGTCCCCGCCCGGCGCGGGCGCAGCGGTCACCCGTCCCCCAGGTCGGAGAACATCACCGGCCGCAGTTCCAGGGCCAGGCCGGGGATCATCGCGTCGGGGATCTGCTTGGCCAGCTCCACCGCTCGCGCCTCGTCCTCGACGTCGACGAGGTAGAAGCCGCCCATGAACTCCTTGCTCTCGACGAACGGGCCGTCGGTCACCTCGGGCTGCCCGCCGGTGGCGCGGACGACCTTCGACCGGCTGGGGTCGGCCAGGGCCTGGGTCGCGATGAACTCACCGCGTTCCTTGGTGGCGGCCGTGAACGCGGCGTGCCCGTCACCGATCCGCCTCTGCTGCTCGTCGGTGAGCCGCTCCAGCACCTCGGGGTCGACCTGCATCAGGATCAAGTACTTCACCGCTACCTCCTGGTAGGTGGGCCGCCCCTCGTGGCGGTTCACCAGGGGGTCGTCACCGATCCGGCGGACACGACACCACGCGGCCGACATCTTCCCCCGGTTCCTCGGCCGCCGCTGTCGTGCCGGGTGCGGCGGTGACGACCAGGGGGCATGGCGATCACGCCGGACCGACGACGAAGGGATCGGCCATGACCCAGCGGACCAGGGTCCACTGCTTCAGCGTCACCAGGGACGGGATCGGGGCGGGCGAGGCGCAGAGCGCCGAGCGCCCCTTCGGCCACGCGGACCCCGGCGACCTGTTCGCCTGGGCGGGCGCGACGGCCAGCTGGGTCAACCGCACCGATCCCGGCGGCACCAGGGGCCTGGACGACCGCATGACCCGCGACTTCACCCACAACATCGGTGCCGAGATCATGGGGCGCAACAAGTTCGGCCCGGTCCGCGGCCCGTGGCGGAACCACGGGTGGAAGGGCTGGTGGGGCGAGGAGCCCCCGTTCCACACCCCCGTCTTCGTCCTGACCCACCACGAGCGACCGTCGTTCACGCTCGGCGACACGACGTTCCACTTCCTCGACGCGACGCCGCACGCCGCGCTGGAGCGGGCGAAGGCCGCCGCGGAGGGCCGGGACGTGCGCATCGGCGGCGGCGTGACCACCGTCCGGGAGTTCCTCGACGCGGACCTGGTCGACGAGATGCACATCGCGGTCGCCCCGTGCGAACTCGGCGGCGGCCTGCGGCTCTGGGACAGCCCGGACGAGCTGACCGACCGGTTCCACCTGGAACGCGTGCCGAGCCCGAGCGGCGTCGTGCACCACCTCTTCTGGCGGCGGTAGGCGCGCGGCGAGCCGGGTCCGGTTCCACCCACCGGACCCGGCGGTGCGCCGCCGCGGCGGTTCGGGTGAGGATTACCCCGTGCACATCGCGGTGGAGATAGTGGCCCTGGTCGTGACCGTCCTGGTCGTCAGCGCCGTGGCGCGGAGATTGGACTGGTCCGCACCCCTGTGCCTGATCGCCGTGGGCGTCGTCGCGTCCTACCTGCCGGGGGTGCCCGAGTACCACCTCGACCCCGAGGTGGTGCTGCTCGGGCTGCTCCCCCCGCTGCTGTACTCGGCGGCCATCCAGACGTCGCTGGTCGACTTCCGGAGGAACCGCGGGGCGATCGGGCTGATGTCGGTCGGGCTCGTCGTGTTCACCGCCGTCGGCGTCGGCCTGGTCGCGTGGGCGGTGGTCCCCGACCTGCCGCTGGCCGCGGGGATCGCGCTCGGCGCCGTCGTGGCGCCCCCGGACGCGGTCGCCGCCAGCGCGGTCGCCCGACGGGTCGGGATGCCCCGCAAGCTGACCCGGCTCCTGGAGGCCGAGAGCCTGTTCAACGACGCGGCGGCGCTGGTCGCCCTCCGCACGGCCATCGCCGCGCTGGCGGGTTCGATCAGCCTGTGGCAGGTCGGCGCCGACTTCCTGCTCGCGGCGGTCGGCGGGATCGCCGTCGGACTGGTCGTCGGGTTCGCGACCGCGTTCGTCCGGTCCCGGCTCGACGAGCCCGTGCTGGACACCGCGCTGTCGTTCGCGGTGCCGTTCATCGCCTACCTCCCGGCCGAGGCGATCCACGGCTCCGGCGTGCTGGCCGTGGTGATCGCCGGCCTGATCCTGGGGCACAAGGCCCCGCGGATCCTCTCCGGCTCGACCCGGCTGGCCAGCAGGCTCAACTGGCAGACCATCGCGTTCCTGCTGGAGAACACCGTCTTCCTGCTGATCGGCCTCCAGTTGCGGCGGATCCTCACCGAGGTCGACCAGTCCGGCCTGTCCACGGCGATGCTCACCTGGATCTGCGTCGCGGTGCTCGGCGCGACGATCCTCACGCGGATCGTGTGGCTGGTCGGGATCGGCACGATGAAACGCGTGCAGCGCCGCCTGATGCCGGGCAGGACGAGGGGGAAGGTCTGGCCGTGGCGCTACTCGGCGGTGATCTCCTGGGCGGGGATGCGCGGGGTGGTCACGCTCGCCGCGGCGTTCATCCTGCCCACGGACACCCCGCAGCGCGCGGTGCTCGTGCTGGCGGCGTTCGTCGTCGTGGCGGGCACGCTGTCCCTCCAGGGCATGACGCTGCCCCCGCTGATCCGGCGGCTGCGGCTGCCGCGTCCCGACCCGGCCGAGGACGCGCTCCAGGAGGCGGCCGTCCTGCACGACATGACCCGCGCGGCGCTGGTGAAGCTGGAGGAGATCCAGACGCCCGACGACCCGCCGGAGATCGTCCAGCGCCTCCGCGACCAGATGCGGAACCGCTCCGACTCGGCGTGGGAGCGGCTCGGCAGGCAGAGCGCGCTGGCCGAGACGCCCAGCGACGCCTACCGCAGGCTGCGGCTCGAACTCCTGGAGGTGGAGCGCGAGCAGTTCCTGAAGGCCCGTGACAGCGGGAGCGCCGACGACGACGTCCTGCGCCGCGTGCTGGCGCGGCTCGACATCGAGGAGTCGATGCTCGACCGCCACGAGGAGGAGCCCGAGGTCGAGGGCCGCGAGTTGCGCACGCCTGCGGCCACGGCCGGGTCGTGCAAGCACCTGGCCCACGAGTGGGTCGAGAGGGCTCCCGACTCCCCGGACGCCTGCCAGGCCTGCGTCGCCGAGGGGATGACGTGGGTGCACCTGCGGATGTGCCTCAAGTGCGGCACCGTGGCGTGCTGCGACTCCTCGCCGGGCCGCCACTCCGCCCAGCACTTCCACGACACCCGGCACCCGGTGATGCGCAGCTTCGAACCGGGCGAGACCTGGCGGTGGTGCTTCGTGGACAAGCAGCTGGGCTGATCCGCGCCGTCTCGGCTCTGGCAGCGGCGCGTGCCGGTGGGACACCGTGACGGCGCATGCCGCTACTCGAACGGGCGTCGCAGAGGACGGAACTCGACTACGGGAAGTAGAGCAAACCTCGTCTCAACCGGTCGCTCGTCACCCGTTCGGCCCTAGTGATCTCTACCCGCCGCCATGCCCCGGAGCGGGGACTGGGCCGATCGCGGCCTCTTGTGTGAGAGCGGTTTCACGCGGTGTGGATTGGTCCATACCTATTGCGTCAACCGACCGGACCGGTCGTACCGCGCACGACCGGCATGACAAGAGGAGTTCCGAATGTCGATCCCCCGGTTCCTGAAGCGCGCCGGAGTGGCGGTGAGCGCGCTCGCGGCAGCCACCGGCGCGCTCGTGCTCCCCGCCACGACCTCGTCGGCCGAACCGTCCACATCGGCCGCGTCCTTCGTGGTCAGCGAGGCCCAGTTCAACCAGATCTTCCCCGGCCGCAACAGCTTCTACACCTACGGCGGGCTGACGGCCGCCCTGGACGCCTACCCCGGCTTCGCCAACACCGGCGACGACGCGGTGAAGAAGCGGGAGGCCGCGGCGTTCCTGGCCAACGTCAACCACGAGACCGGCGGCCTGGTCCACATCGTCGAGCAGAACCAGGCGAACTACCCGCACTACTGCGACGCCGGCCAGCCCTACGGCTGCCCCGCGGGCCAGGCCGCGTACTACGGCCGCGGCCCGATCCAGCTGAGCTGGAACTTCAACTACAAGGCCGCGGGTGACAACCTCGGCATCGACCTGCTCCACAACCCGTACCTGGTCGAGCAGGACGCGGCCGTCGCGTGGAAGACCGGCCTCTGGTACTGGAACACCCAGACCGGCCCCGGCACGATCACCCCGCACGACGCGATGGTGACCGGCCGCGGCTTCGGCGAGACCATCCGCGGCATCAACGGCTCCATCGAGTGCGACGGCGGCAACCCGGCCCAGGTGCAGAGCCGGATCGACAAGTACACGCAGATCACCGGCATCCTCGGCGTCCCGGCCGGCGACAACCTGTCCTGCTGAGCCCGGCGCGGTGACGAGGGCCTTCCCGGACGGTCCGGGGAGGCCTCCACGCGGTCAGGGCCGACCGGACCGGCGTTCGCGCACGGCGGCCACGACCTTCGCGACCTGGGCGTCGAAGGCGTCGAGCTGCTCGGCCTCGGCGGCGCTCGCGACGAACGCGCGGCGGTCGCAGGCCGCGCCCCCGCGCCAGACCCTCTCGATCGCGCGGGTCGCGGTGATGTCGGCCAACGGGTCGCCGGACACGAGGACCAGGTCCGCGCGCCGCCCGACCGCGACACGCCCCCGGTCGGGCAGGCCGAACACGCGTGCCGGTTCGGTGGTGGCGGCGGCCAGTGCCCGCGCCGGGCTGAGGCCGCACCCGACGAGGAGTTCCAGCTCGCGGTGCAGGCTCGCCCCGAACACGGTGCCGGGGTTGGGGGCGTCGGTGCCCGCCAGCAGCGCGACTCCCGCGTCGGCCAGTCTCCGCACGTTGTCCCGCGCCTGCGAGTAGGGCGGCGTGTTCCAGCGACGCGGACCGGGGCCGCCCGCGGTCAGCCGCCGCGTCCAGGCGGCCCCGAGCGCCTCGGCCAGCCGGGGGTCGCCCGCCACCGCGGCGCCGCCGGGTTCACCGAGGGTGTTCTCGATGGTGGCCAGCGTCGGACCGACCGCGATCCCGGCCTCGGCGACGCGCGCGACCAGGGCCTCGTCCAGCGCGGTGTCGGCGGGGACGTGGGCGACCACGTCGACACCGGCCGACACGACCTGCTCCAGACCGGCCGTCGAACTCACGTGGGCGACGACGAGCAGGCCGCGGGCGTGCGCGGCGGTGACCAGTGCCGCGATGGTGTCGGAGTCCAGCGACGGCCAGAGGCCGCCGACGCCGGAGATGACCTTCAGGTAGTGCGAGCCCTCCGCGATCCGGTCCGCGACGAACCGCTCGGCCTGGTCGGGGGCCGTCAGCGTCGGGATCGGGGCGTACAGCGCCGACGGGTGCCCGTCCGGCGCGGTGGCACCGACACCCGAGGACCGGACGTCGGCCACGTCCGACCGGGAGCCCGCCTGCTCCTCGGCCGCGGCCACCGCGTCGGGCTTGCTGAACATGTCCAGGACGGTGGTCACGCCGAACGTCAGCGATTGCGCGAGGGCACCGGGGGCGAGGTGCACGTGGGCGTCGATCAGGCCGGGGAGCACCGTCCCGCCACCCGCGTCGACCACCTCGTCGCCCTCGCGGGCGGCCGAGGTGACCGAGCACCCGGTGATCAGGCCGCCGTCGAACCGGACCGACGTCCAGTCGCGCACCGCCGTCCCGTCGAACACCCGCGCGTTCACGATCGTCGTCACCCGCGAGGTCCTCGACGACACCCCGTCCCCCCGTCCCCGTCCGCTACCGCCGGTCATTCAACTGCACGCCCCGCGAGGTCCGGACGACACCCCTGTTGCCGTTCAGGTCCGTCCCAGGGGGTTGCACCTTCCGCAGCGGCATGTGGTCCAGTGGACCCACGTCCCGATCCCTTGAGGAAGGTCCCTGCTCGTGCACCCGTCTTTCACGCCACCCCGCCAGGTCAAGATCGGTGACGCGGCGGCCTTCGTCGGCACCACACCGCGGGCGATCCGCCACTACCACGAGATCGGCCTGCTCCCCGAGCCCGAGCGGGGTGGTGACGGCCGCCGCCGCTACGGGTACGAGGACATGATCCGCCTGCTGTGGGTCCGCAAGATGGCCGACGCCGGGATCGCCCTGGACGACATCCGTGACGCCTTCACCACCGGCACGGCGTCCGCGGGCGCGGACGGCGGCGACGGCATCGCGGACATCCTGGAGCGGTTGGAGGACACCCTCGCCGAGCAGGAGGCGGAGGTGCGGCGGCAGCGGACCGCCGTGAGGCGGATGCGCGCCGAAGGCAGCCGGACGGGCCTGCTCTCCGACTTCGTCACCGAACGCCTCAAGAACCTGCCCGAAGGTGCCCTGCGCCAGGCGGACCTGGACACCCTGCTGGTCACCGAGCGGATCTTCGGCCCGCTCGGCGCGGCGCTCCAGGCCACCCGCTTCATCGCCCTGGCCACGCACCCCGCCCTGCGGGAGGAATCCGACCGCGTCGACGACGCCGAGGAGGCGCTCGACGACAGCGTCGCCGTCGACGACCCGCGGGTGGCTCGGGTGGCCGCCGAGCGGCACGCCTTCGAGAACACCCTGCACGCCGTCATCGAGGAGTCCGGCTTGAACGAGGACGACGACGCCCTCCTGGACGCCTGGGACGCCGTGCACCCCCCTGAGGACGAGGCCGACGTCTGCACCACCAAGCGGGGGGCAGGCTCCATGAGCGTTCTCGAGGCCGTCGGCAAGATGCCCTACGACTGGTCCCCCGCCCGCCTGCGCTGCATCGAACTGGCCGAAGAGCTGTCCGCCCAGGACTCCCCCGCCACCTGACCACGGCCCAGCGCGCCGGTGGTGGCACCAGGAGGCACGCCGGGTCCTGGTGCCACCAGCCGCTAGCCGGTGTAGCGGGCGTCCGAGCCGTAGAGCTCCCTGGTGAAGGCGGAGATGTAGGTCTGCGCGTTGGCGGCGCCGAGGTTGTAGGTCAGGTAGACGCCGTACCCCTCGCTCACCGTCCGCCTCGCGAAACTGGCGGCGGTGCTGCTGGCCGTCGCGCTGATCTGCACCGCCGCGGGCGAGAGCCTGGACTTGGGCAGCGCCAGGCCGGGCACGCTCCACGTGCCGTAGTAGGGGTTCCAGGCGTAGTCGAACTTCGAGGTGATGTCCACGCCCCCGTACGACAGCCGCGACGCCGACGGACCGATGTTGTACAGCGTGATGAGCTTGTTCGGCATCAACGCGCGCAACGCCGTGACCAGGTGCACGAACGAGCTGGCGTTCGGCTGGCCGGTGCCGTTCTTGCCGTACTCCGAGTACTCGTCGTCGAAGTCGATGCCGTCCAGGCCGTACCTGGTCACGGTGTCGGACAGCTGCTTCGCGAACGCCTCTGCGGCCTGCTTGGTCGGGAAGTTGGCGAACCCGGCACCCTCGTGGTTGCCGAGGATCGACAGCGTGACCTTGATGCCCTTGGCCTGCAGGGGCCGGACCTCGGTGGCCACGTTGTCGAGCACGCGCTGCACGTTCGGGTTGAAGTACAGGTAGGCCGACTTCGTCGTGACGTTGTAGTTGATGTTGGCGGCGAAGATGACACCGATGTCGAAGACGTTGCCGCCGCCGTTCGCGAGCGTGTACCTGCCCACGTTCAGCATGCTGTTGTTGTTCACCTCGACGTACGCCACGGAGACCGGCCCGGTCTTCGCGAGCGCGCTCGCCGTGGTCGTGGTCCCGCTGGTCATCAGTACGACCGCCGCTACGAGCGCACCGATCCGACGAACTCCGGACACCATTGATCAACTCCCATCGACTGGGGTTGGCAGGGCTATCACGATCAGCGAACCAGCAGCGAAGTCCCGCCGTCCACGTGTCCCGACACGTCTGTCCGGTGAGTTGTCCGCTCACGCGGACCGGTCGACCCGAGCCCGGCGTCGCTGACGACCGGGAGCGGGAGGCGGGGTCAGGCAGGCGCCCGCACCGGGGCGGCGGACCGCGCGCCGCGAGGGCGTTCGTCCACTGGTGGACCTCGACGCGGTCCGGTTCCCGCCCGCGCTCCCACTCCAGCGGCGCCACCCTGATCCGCAGGCACGACACCGCCGCGACGTCCTGTTCGCCATGCTCCGCACCGGCATCCCGACGCAGTTCCCGCCCCGCTGCGGCCTGACCACCACACCGAGACCGATTCCCCTGTGCGGCACCGCGATCCGGTCGGCCTCAGGTCTCGCCGAAGCCGCGGCGAGGGCGACGGTCGACGAGATCGCGCGTTCCGGCGGGACCGCGTTCGCCGTCGGGGCGGAACTGGGTGTGGACGACGACGTCGAGACGCTCTTCGCGGGAGTCGAGGAGGGCCTGGCCGGGCGACCGCCCGACGTCCTCGTCACCAACGCGGCGGGCCCGCCGGCGGGCCCGCTGGGCACCACGACGCGGGCCGAGTTCGACCACCTCTTCGCCGTGGACGTGCGGGCGCCGTACTTCACCGTCCAGCGCGCCCTCCCCTGCTCCGCGACGGCGGCCGGACCATCACGATCTCGTCGGTCGCGACCAGGATGGCCGACCTCGTCGCGGGCTCGACGGCGCTCGGCCGACCGGGCGAACCCGAGGACGTCGCCGACGTGGTCGCGTTCCTCGCCTCCGACGCCGCGCGCTGGATCACCGGTCAGGTCGTCGACGCGAGCGGCGGGCTCGTCCTCGGTCCACGGGCCTGATCGTCGACAATGGCCCCACGCGACACGGCGGGAGGCAGCGATGGGGCGGGTGGCGGTCGCCGTGGTGGTCGTGGTGCTCGCGACGACGGGGTGCGGGACGCGGGACGAGCCCGTGCTCGGTGTCGGTGACGAGGCCGAGGTGCGGGCGTCGATCGTCTCGGGACGCGGGCAGGGCGGCACGGCGCTCATCGGGATCACGCCGGTCGAGGTGCGCCGCGGCGAGCCCGCCGACCTCGCCGGGCGCACGTACACCGACGACGACCTCGCCACGGTGGCGACGCCCGACGGCACGCCGCACTACGTCGACGCGCGGCTGGTGAACAAGGGCGACGAGGAGCTGACCAGCGGTCCCGCCGCGCACGGCGTCGACAGCACGGGCGCGGAGCTGGAGGACCTCAACACGTCGGGCCTGCACCCGCCGGTGGTGGCGTGCGGGACGCCCGCCCTGGGGCTGTCGCCCACGGCGGTCTCCGGCTACACCACGTGCTACCTGTTCGTCGTGCCGCCGGGCAGGCGGCTGGACCGGCTCAGGGTCGGCGACGCGGAGTGGAAGCTCGGGTAGCGCCGGTCAGGCGGGCTGCAACGACGCCGGGTAGAGCCAGCTGCCCGGCGTGTCCTGCGCCGGGTTGGTGTAGTAGTCCTTCACGGCCGCGACGTACTCCTGCACGCTGACCGCGCCGTCGCCGTCGGTGTCGAGGTGCGTGAACGCCAGCCCGCACTCGGCCTCGGACAGCCCGCGCGCGGTCAGCAGCACCTCGAACTCGGCCGCGTCGACCCGACCGTCCCCGTTGGTGTCCGCGATGTCGAGCAGCGACGCCACGGCCTCGGGGAACACCACGTCGAACGCGCCGCCGTCGACGAGCGCCAGGGCCATCGCCCGCTGGTACTCCCGCGGCGAGATCCGGCCGTCGCGGTCGGCGTCGCAGTGCTGGACGAGGGTGTCCCAGAACCCGTCGTACGCCTCGACCAGCTCCCGCCCCCGTTCCGAGGAGGCGGGTTCGCCGAACGCCTGGAGCAGCCGCTCGGCCAGGGCGTAGAAGTCGGCGAGCTCGATGACCCCGTTGCCGTTGACGTCGTAGTGGGCGAACGTCGAGTCGATCCTGTGCTGCAACACCTGCCTCATGGTCAGGCACTGTGGTTCGACCCGGCGGCGACCGCAACCCGGGTCGCCCACTCAGGTGGAGTTGTTCAACCGGTTCAGCCACCGCGGGCGGCTCGGCGTCCACCAGTTGAGGTCGCCGAGCAGGACCATCGCGGCCGGGACGAGCAGGCAGCGGACGACGGTCGCGTCCACGGCGATGGCGACCGCGAGGCCGACGCCGAACATCTTGATCGTCGGGTCGTCGTTGGGCACGAACGCGAGGAACACCCCGACCATGATCGCCGCCGCCGCGGTGATCACCCGACCGGTGCCGAGCAGGCCCTCGCGGACCGACCGCCGGTTGTCCCCGGTCAGCTCCCAGCGACGCCGGACGTCGCTCAGCAGGAACACCTCGTAGTCCATCGACAGGCCGAACAGCAGCGCGAAGAGCACCAGCGGCACGAAGCTTGGAACGGGCACCGGACCGGAGAGCCCGATCCACGTCGCACCCCATCCCCAGGTGAACACCGCCGTCAGGACGCCGTAGGCCGCCCCGATGGAGACGAGGTCCACCACGGCCGCCTTGAGGGCCAGCAGCGGTGCCCGGAAGGCGAGCAGCAGGACCACGACCGACAGCAGCAGCACGACCGCGATGACGAGCGGCAGCGTGTCGGTGACCCGGTCGGCGAGGTCCACCCTGGCCGCGGTGGTGCCGCCGACGTGCACGGTCATGCCCGGCACGGACTGGTTCCGCAGGCGGTGCACGAGGTCCGCCGTCGCCGGGTCGCCGCCCGAGGTCGAGGCGATCACCTGGACCGTCACGACCCGCCCGTCCTCGGACGGCGTCGCGGGCCCGACGGCGGCCACCCCCGGCTGGGCCCGCGCCATCGCCACCAGCGGGGCCGCGCGGGGATCCCGCTCGTCGGCGACCGGCGTCGACAACCGGCCGAGCACGGTCAGCGGCGTGGCCACGCCGGGGCCGAACGCCGCCGAGACGGCGTCGTTCGCCCGGCGGACGGCGGTGGACTCCGGCGAGGACCCGGCGTCGAGCTGACCGAGCCGCAGGTCGGTCGCCGGTGCGGCGAGCAGGACCAGCAGCACGACCGCGACCCCGCCCGCCAGCACCGGCCGGCGGGTCACCCGATCCGCCTGGCGGGCCCAGAAACCGCCGGAACCGGCGCGGCGCGCCAGCCGGTCGTGCAGCGCCCCGCCGCGGGCGATCCGCCCGCCCGCCTGCGAGAGCAGGGCGGGGAGCAGGGTGAGCGCGGCGAGGACGGCGAACAGGACCGCGATCCCGCACGTCCAGGCGAGGGTCCGCAGCAGCGGCACCCCGGTCAGGCCCAGTCCCGCGAGCGCGACCGCGACCGTCACCCCGGCGACGACCACCGCCGGGCCGGAGTCGGCGACCGCGCGGTCCACGGCCCGCGGCACCGCGAGACCCGACCGCGTCACCGCCCGGAACCGGCTGAGCAGGAACAGCGAGTAGTCGATGCCGACACCGAGGCCGATCATGAGCGCCAGCGTCGACGCCTGGGCGGGGATCGACGTCAGGTTCCCGGCGAGCCCCACGACCCCCAGCGTCGCGAGCACCGACAGCGCCGAGGTCAGCAGCGCCAGCACCGCTCCGGCGAGACCGCCGAGCGCGAGGAAGAGCACGAGCGCGGCCAGGAGCACGCCGAAGTACTCGTCGCCGGTGCTGCCCGAGCCGTCGACGACCTGGGCGAGCGCCCCGCCGGGCAGCACCCGCAGGCCCGCGTCGGCGGCGGGCCGGGCGGCGTCGGTGACGGCGTGCGCCACCGCCCTGGTGAGTTCGGCACGGCGGACGTCCAGACCCACCGTGAACCAGCCGGTGCGCCCGTCCGCGGACAGCGACCCGTCGCGCGTCGAGGGTGCCGTCACCGCGGTCACGTGCTCGGCCCCGCGCAGGGACGCCGCCGTCGCCGCCAGCACGCCGGCGCGGGCCCCGTCGTCCAGCCTCCCGTCCGGGGCCACCACGATCACGGTCCCGCCGGTGAGCGGCGCCGTCGGTGACGCGGTCAGGTCCCGCACCAGTTGGGCGTCGGTCCCCGGCAGGCTCACGTCGTTGTCCGTCGGCGCGCCGACCACCCTCGTGGCCACCACCAGCGCCGCCACCAGCACCAGCCACGCGCCGATCACGGCGACCCGGTGCCGGACGCACACCCGGCCCACCGCGGCGACGGCCCGTGCCGCCCGATCGTGGTGCGGCACGGCCCCCATCGGTCCTCCAGCGCTCCCGTGCGGCCGAACGGTTCGGGAAGCCGTGCGGCGATCGGGGAACTCTAGCGAGGTGCGCCACCGGTCGACCACGGTCGGCGACCGCCCGACCCGCCCGAACCCCGTCTCAGCAGAAGACCGTGATCGCGCCCGGCAGGCCGGGGAACTCCGCCTTCGCGGCGGCCGTCAGGCAGTCGTTGAAGTCCGGCCCCTCCTCGGCCTGTCCGTGGTGGTCGCCGTAGCCCGCCTCTCCCCCGCGCGCCGTGACGCCCTGCCGCCGCAGGCACTCCACGGCGTCGTCCCGCAGCAGGGGGTGCGGCTCCCCAGGGTGGGCCGCGAGGTAGGCGGGCTCGTGGAGACGCGCCTCGGCGAGCCGGACCGGCACCGCCGGGCCCTGGCGATCCTCCGGCGGAGCGGCAACCGCGACGACGAACCGGCCGCCCACAACGGACTCGGCGAGGCCGCGGGGGATCACCCCTCGGCCCACGGGCACCGCACCCGCGCCCGCGACCTCCACCGGGCACTGGGCGCACCCGAACCGCACTAGCCCGCGACGACCGCCGCGGCCGACTGTCGGGGTGGTCCACTACGGTCGGTCGCGCCACGCGATCGAGGGGGAAGCACATGCGGCACGACCTGTCCTGGGCCGACGCCCACCCTGGCTCACACCCGTTCCTCGGGGAGATCTTCTCCCTGGCCTTCGTGCGCGGCGTCGAACCGCTGGACGCGCTCACCCGCGTCGGCGCGCTGCCGGACACCCTGGCCCGGCGGACACCGGAGGAGGTCTCGCGGCTGCACGAGTACGACCACGGCTACCCGGAGGTGGTCTCCGCGTTGGCCCTCGGCGAGTGGACCGTGCTCTGCCAGCCGACCGGCTTCGAGCTGACCCACCTGGTCGACGCGCTGTCGCGCGGCACCGAGGCGGTCGCCCTGCTGCGGCACGACTACGCCAGCCCTGGCTTCACCCACGCCGTGGACGGCGCGGTCGTCACCGGCTTCGACCCGAAGCACCCCGGCAGGCGCTACGGCACCGATCCCGACCGCCTGCTCCCGCTGATGCGCGAGGCGGGCTTCGAGCCGGACTCCACCGCGGGCCAGTACGACCACTCCACCAGCCGCGCCCTCCGCCTGGCCGGACTCGTCACCGGCGTCGTCCCCACCTTCGACCAGCTCACCGCGCCGCTGCCGAGCGCGCACATCGACCCCTGGTTCACCCGCACCCGACCGCGCACCACCGCCGACGCGCACGACCTGGCCGAGCGGATCGTCGCGGAGCTGCACCTCGGGAGCACCCCCGGCCTGGCCCCGGCGCTGGCCGCCGCCCGACGGGGCGATCCCGTGGTGGTCTCCCCCGACAGCGAGCTGGGCGGGCACGTGCGCGAGTGGTCGAGCACGGCGCGCCGCGCGAGCTGGTCGCTCAACGACCCCGGCGGGCGGCACCGGATGACCGACGAGGAACGCCACCGCGGCTACCGCCTCGGCCACCTGGTCCAGGCACTGGCCGCCGCGTTCCGCGCCGACCTGGCCTGAGCCCACCCCGCCTTCTTCCCGACCCACGTGCCTCGGCCGACCGCGGAGGGTCGGCTCGATCCCCCGCTCGCACTGCCTCCTGTCACCAGGGCGTGATGAGGTCGAGCGACGAGGCTGCGGCGAACACCCCGGCCAGGACCGCCACCAGCGGCGGAGGTAGTGCCTTGACCGCCTCCGCAGCTGCGTGTAGCACGACCGACAGCACTCGGTTGATCCAGAACGTGGTCCGCCCGACAACGTCCCCGTAGGTGTAGGCGTACGACGACGGGGTCTTCTCGACGCGGCGACTCCGGCTGCTCCAGCGGTACTCCGGGAAGATCAGCAGCATGGCCACCCCGGCGACGGCGCCGCGCAGCGCGGACGCCACCAGGCGCAGGAGGAACGGCGCTGCCCAGCGCGTGGCCAGGCAAGCGCACACGACCACGGCCACGACGAACAGGACGCCCGACGGGACGAGCGGGCCGACGATCCTCGCGGAGAGGATCACGGCAGGCTCACATTGCCGTTGCCGCTGACCACCGGTTCCCTGATCGCCTCACCGGAGGGGACGAAGCGCGGCTGCCCGCTGCCGGTGAGCACCCTGAAGATCGACTCCTGCGCCATCTGCAGGGCGGTCCGCACCTGGTCGTCGATCTGCCAGCGGTCGAGCGCATCGGATTCGAGCAGGCGGTTCATGAAGTTGAAGGTCGCCCGGAGGCGGCTGTCCCTCTCTTCCACGAGGACCTTGACCACGGAGTCGATGTCCTCGGGTTTCAGGGTGAGTTGCAGCGCGAACTGGTCAAAGTCGCCTTCGGCGATGATCGTCCGGAAGTGGTTGACCTTGCGCTGGATGTCCGACTGTCCGAGGCTCGTGTCATCCATCGCCAGTCGAACGTGCGGCCGCACCCACAGACCGCGGTCCTCACCCAGCGAGTCGTCGTCCAGCTCCTCGTTGGCGCAGTTCTCGGCCTGGGCGGCGTCCGCGATGTCGAACCTGCGCGTCACCGCCCGCAGCCGTGCGAGCAGCCGCGGAGACAGAGCCTTGCGCACATCGGTGACGCCGGCCTGGACGACCAGTGCCGGATCGGTCACCCTCCACTCCAGATCGACTATCGCCTTGAAGCAGATCTTGTCGCCGCAGCTGGGCAGGTAGGCCTCGACGGTGGACACGTGGATGCCGAGATCCACCTCGTACACCGTGCGGACCTTGTTCCACACCAACTCCCCGGTGGTGGGCTGTCCCGCCGCCGGATAGGTGAGGCAGTTGCCCGAGCGCGTGACGAAGACGCGAGCGACCCTGGCTCCGACCGGCAGCCGCCGGTAGAGCAGCTCGAACCGCTTCACGTGGAGCTCGTCCACGATCGGACCACCAAAGCTGGGTGCCGCGACGGGAGCGGGCGGTCGAGGGCGGTCCTCCGCGCTCGTGGCGGCCGGTGGTCGTTCCTCGGTCTGCACGGGGATGTTCTCGGAGTCCACACTGGAATCCGGCTGTGTCATGACGATTCCCTTCTGTGCGCGGGCACGCGGATCGCCTCTTCGAGAGACCGGGCGGCGTCACCCTCGAGCGGGTCGCTCCAGTCGTGCCGCAAGCGGTTGAGCAGGTGGTGGAGTCGGTGCACGTCGAGCTCGTCGCGCACCAGGTGTGGCACGAAGTCGATCAGGGCGCGCAGGCACTCGTCGTCCTTCTCCGCCGCTCGGATCCACGGCCCGAACAGGTACCTGGCGACGAAGTCGCCCCGCCGTCCACGCAGGCCCCACCACAGCAGGTCGGCGATCGGGGTGGTCAGGTGTCGTTGCTCGTCCTGCAACGCCAGCAGCAGCGGCCAACGCTCCCGAGCCCTGGGTGTAGGGCGTTCCACCCGTCCGGCCGACAGCCTCAGGTGGTCCAGGTCGAAGCCGTGCATGTGGATCAGGTAGTACATCGCCCACCAGGCGAGCTTGCGGATGCTCTGCCGCTCGCTGGAAGCCCACTCGGCGAGCTTGCCCAGCACCGGCTCCACCTCGCCGAACGCGAACAGGTTCGCCACGCTGTAGCCGGACGCCTGCACCAGGGCGGAGTTCATCCTCTCGTCCAAGGCGGACTGCTGCTCGGACGGCGTTCCCAGGACCCTCAGCTCCTCGAAGGTCGACTTGATCGACCTCCGCCCGAGGTCGTAGCCCAGCGCCGACGCGGCGGTCCAGCGCTCGGCGTCCGTGCCGTACCGGCGCCAGATCTCAAGCTGCTCGTCAACCGCGTCCGCGACCCGTTCGTCCCGCGCCGCCTGGTCGAGCGCGACGGCGGCGAACAGCCGGCGCTGCTTCCTCCGCTTGCCCACCGACGACGCGCCGGGAAGGATCATGTCCTCAAAGGTGAAGTGGAAGTCCAGCGAGCAGAACAGCCCGGTCGCCTGCGCTGCACGGACCCAGATCATCGGGCGGGCGTCCTTGCTCAGCGCCTTGAGCCACTGGACCATGTACTTGCGCAGACCGTGGTGGTTCTTCCACACGTAGCTGAGCAGCACGACCGGGAGGCGGTCGTCCGAGTACTTCGCGAGCCCGACCGGGACGCGCTCCAGACCCGCAGCGACCCAGCCCTCCACGACCTCGGCCCGCGACTTCGACAACCGGCTCTGGTGGTCGTCGCCGAACAGCGAGGACTGGCTCGTGGAAACCCCCTTGAGGTCCTTGACGAAGCAGTTGGCGAGCTGACGGCCTGCCTCTGCGACCATGTTGTAGGGCGACCTGTTCAGCACCGCCAACGCGATGCGGAACGCCGCCAGCCGCAGGGCGTCACCCAGTTCGCCCGAACGGAGCCCCGCGAGCCCGGCGAACCACTCCACGACCTGTCGCTGCACCAACTGGGCTGCCTGGGCCTCGACCTCGTCCAAGCCAATGGTGCCGCGGCCGTACTCGGCGAGCAGGCGAGCCGTCCGGGCGACCTCCACAGGCCGCGGGACAGGACCGAGCGCTCGGCGCAGACGAGCGGATTCACCGAGCCTGCGCAACAGCTCATGCGCGTCCTGGCCGTCCTCGCGCACCTCTTCCACGAGATGGCTCTCCAGGACCCTGTCGGACTCCGGTGGGCTGTACGGAACCGCGTAGTTGCCCAGGTGCCAACCCTGAAGGCCATCGCGTTCAGCGATGAGGACGATGCTGCTCCCGCTGTCCCCCACCAGATCTCGCAGCCTGTCGAGCTGGGTTTGCGTCGTGGAACTGCCCGCCGCACCGAGAAGCTCCACGACGTAGCCGTGTCCGCTCTCGAAGTCGTTGGACGTCAGCGCGCCGATGTCCTGCCCGGCGTCGAACCGGGAGACCACCTCGGATCCGACGTCGTCGAGCAGTCGCACCGCCGTGGTGAAGCGCCCGGTGCCGGGTTCGCCGCAGAGCACCAGAACCCGGCGATCCTCCAGGGTCGACACCATGTCGTCGTAACCGGTGACCGGCACGTAGCGAGCACGCACGGCCTCCAACTCGTCCTCGTGCACCGAGCCCGACCGGCGTGTGCCACCGCGGCCCGACGAGTAGTGGTAGTGCCGGTCCCCGACGTGCATCTCGTCCACCGTGGAATCGCGGATGAACGCCATGGGGCCGTCGGTCGTGAGGTTGCGGCCCTCGTCGTACGCCTCACCGAAGGCGCGTCGGTCCGAACCGTAGAGCGCGTCCGGGTCGTTGCTCTCCGAGGCCGCTTTGCTGTTGCCGGCACCGTCCTTCGCCGCCGTCGGGTTCTTCTCCCCGGCCTTCGCCTGACCGGCGCCGCGCTCGCCGCCTTTGGCGGGTTCACCACCCTTGGCCGGTCCGGCACCCGACGTACCGGGAGCCGCCGTTCGGCTGGCTCCACCGCTCGCGCCCTCACCGCTCATCGCGGCGCCTCGCCTTCATGTTGATCACCGCCGCGTTGAACTGCTCGCCTATCCGTGCGCGGCCCTGGACGAACACGGTGGGGCCCTTGAGCACGTCTCCCGAACCCGATCCGCGACGTCGCTTCTCGGCCTTGGCCGGTCTCGGCGGCACCGAGTAACCCGGTACGCGCACCCAACCGCCGAGGGGTTCCTCGACCCGCCGGTAGGAGCTCAGTTCGTTCGGAACTCCCCTGCGGCGCACGACCGACTCGTACAGTTCGTCCGACACGACGACGACGAGGTTCTTGGTCCGAGCCGCGGCCAGCACCCGCCTCGCGTAGTCGGAACCGGCCAGATCGGCGGCCAACTCCTCGTTCTCGACGGAGACCCCCACCCGCACCGGGAACCGCACATCGGCGGCGACCCGGTCGAGCCACGCGGTGAGCACGTCCGCGTGCGGAACATCGGCAGGCACCACGCAGACCAATCGGTCGTCCGCGACGCTGACGTCGATGCCCTCCCCCTGAAGAGATTGGGAGATCGCCGCCCGCAGTTCGGTCGGGTCTTCGTCGTCGGGGCGCAGCACCACTACCAACTCCCGCTGAACCTCCCGCGCCGGAGGCAGGAGTGCGGGAACCACGTGGGCGGAACGTCGTGCGACGGGCCTGCGCACGCTCTCGTCGTTGTCGATGACCAGTCTCTGCAACTTCTCGAGTTCCGCGTCCACTTCGAGCCCTCCGTTCTCGACGACTTGCTTGCGGTGCGTGGCGAAGGTGTCGAGCGCGTCCTGCGTGCGCCCGGCGAAGTGCAGGGAGGACATCGCGAGTCGGGTGACTTCGGCATTGGCGGGGTGCTCCAGGAACAGTTGGAGCAAGCCGGGTACGCACTCGCGGTACCGCCCGAGGCCGATCTCGATCTCGGCCAGGCGGATCTGGGCGGCAAGGCGTTGTTCGACCAGTGCGGCCCGGTAGGTGTTGATCCGGCGACTCCGCAGCCCGGCGAGGGGCACCCCTTCAGCCAGTTCCAGAGCTTCCGCGAGCAACGTGGCCGCATGGCCGTCGGCGACGGAGCGGGCTTGGGCGGTCAACGCCTCGAAGCGGCGGACGTCGACCTGCGCGTCCACGACGTCCAACCGGCAGAGCCTGTTCTTGCTCTCCAGCAGGTCACCGATCCCGGCTGTGACCAGTCTGCCGCGCAACCGCGTCATGTACCTGCCTATCTCCGACTCGGCGTGCTCCGGAGGGTCTTCCCAGAGCCACTCGGGCAACGCTTCGCGCCGCACCGGCATGCCATTACCGGCGAGCGCGACGAGCAAGCACTGTTCCTTCTCGGTGCCGAGGTGAACGCGCTCGCCGTCGCGGTATGCCGCCACCTGACCCCACAATCGGAATTCGACTGGTAGACCGGTCATCTTCGCCCTTTCGTTTCGATGTTCTTCCACTGGTGGACCTGCACCCGTGCAGTGGTGGTGCCAGTCGGGTGCAGCGCTCCTGCCAGTCGCTTCCAGCTGCGCGGCAAGCAATTCGGCCAGTTCAGCGGACCAACCTCTGTCCATGCGACGGAAATGCCGGAGCAGGACAGGGGATGGAATAGTGGACGCCAAGAGCAGGAACTGGAAGAAGAGCTCGTTCAGCGAGGGTGGCGGCGCGTGCGTCGAGGTGGCCATGATCTCGAACGGCGTGCTCGTCAGGGATTCGAAGAACCCCAGCGGACCGGAGTTGTGGTTCACCTCCCTCGAGTGGATCGCATTCCTGTACGGCGTGATGGCTGGCGAGTTCGGCGTTCAGTGACGGACCGGTGAGCGCGGGTGCGGCGACTGGTCGCCGCACCCGGCTCAGCCGGTGGACGAGCGGATGTCTTCGGCAAGGGTGAGCAGCAACGAGCGAGCGTGGTCGTCGAAGACCGCCATCCGCTCCAGTCGGGACCAGCTGTTCTCGTACAGCTCGATGCTCTCGACGTCCACGACCTCGACGGGGCCGTGGATCATCTCGACCGCCACGAAGGTCCCGCGACCCTCATCTGGTCCCTCGTAGATGACGAACCCGTGGGAGAGCGTCGTCAACGCCTCGGCGTCGAGCGGGATCACGCCGAACGACACGTTGTCGAGCGTGCTGATCGAGACGAGGCGGTCGAGTTGGGCGAGCAACAGCCGGGACGGACCCGGTCGCCAGCGCAGAGCCGCCTCGGTGATCAGGAAGTCGAAGCGCCGCTCCGGCTCGAACACCAACTGCTGCCGACGCAGGCGGGCGGCGACAGCGGCACTCCGGTCCTCGTCGGAGTACGGCACCTGGAACAGGGAGAAGACGCGACGCGCGTAGTCGGCGGTCTGGAGCAGACCGGGCACCACCGAGTGCTGGTAGGTGCGCACCCGGACCGCCATGGTCTCCAGTGCGTGGACCTCGTCCTGGAGGTGGCCCCGGTCCCGGAACAGCGCGGGCCAGTGTCGCGCCTCCCGGTGCGCGATCCTGGTCAACGCGTCGAGCCGTTCCCTCGTGTCGTTGGACGCCTCCAGGGCGACGACCCACGCCGCCACCTCGGGGAGCGAGGGGAGCACGGTTCCCGCCTCGATCCTGGACACCTTCGACTGGCTCATGTCGATGCGCTGGCCGAGTTCACGACCCGAGACGCCGGACAGGCCGCGCAGTTGGCGCAGTTCCGCGGCCAGCCGCGCGCGCCCGGTCGAAGCCGAGTCAGCGTTCTCCGCCGCCATGTCCATCCCGCGGTCACCCTCATTCGGAATGATGTTGATTCCATTTGACTTGACTTGATTCAATTTGAGTCAACACTCAACCAGTGTGATATCGCGGTGTCAAGAATTTTTCGAGCAATGCTCACTAGACCACGTGAGCAGGAATGCCATGGCGTGGAACGTGACGACGATTCAGGCCAGGTGGGCGGGCTCAGCAAGGCTGTCGGTACCCGCCAGGAGTGCGAACCGAGAACGACCTGCGCGCAGATCGGAGACCGAACGCCGAGGACCGCAGGTACCGCAGGAACGGAGATGTCGCGTCCACCCGGCGTGGGTCAGGATTGATCGGTCGGCCGCGCGCCGTCACCGAGCCACCACCGCGACCGCGGTAGGTCGAACTCCGTGAACGCCCGCTGCGCCCGCTCCACTGGCAGGCGCACCCCGGCCGGGTCCTTCCTACCGTCCGCCCCATTCAGTCTCGTGTGCGCGTCCACACCGGCGGGACCGACGTGGAAACCCCTCGGCGATGTTCGCGCCGTCGAGCCCGCCCGCGAGGATCACGGGTCGCGGGGCGCGAGGCCACCGACGGCCTGGAAGTCAACGTGCGCCACCACGTCCAGCATCGCCTCGCCGAGCAGCGGGGCGCTCATGCCGCTGAGGCTGGTGACCCGGAGGTCGACGTGGCTGGCGGAGACGACCACTCCCCCGCGGGCAGGATCAGACGTCCCTCGACGACGACGCGCTGCTTGATGAGGGCGAGCAGGTCGTCGCGGACCCCGAGCCCGCTCGCGAGCGGAGTTCGGCCAGTCGACGCACCGCAGCCCTCCCACAGCATCCGGAGAGCAGGAAGAAGAAGGCGTGTCCTCACCGAATGCCCCGTTTCCTCGCCGCAGCCGGCACAGCGGGCCACAGCAGGGACCTACCAGGACAACCCGTGTCCTGGTAGGTCACGTGATCGGGTGAACCGACGAACGCCTGCGGTCAGATGTTGTACCCACCGGCGACCTCGATGGTCTGGGCGTTGATCCAGCGCCCGTCCTGCGACAGCAGGGTGGCGACCACCGAGCCGACCTCCTCGGGCTCGCCCACGCGGCCCAGGGAGGTCTGACCCGCCAGCAGCTCCTCGAACTCCGGCGTCAGCCCACCGCCCAGCTCCGTGCGGATGGCGCCCGGTGCGACCGCGTTCGCGCGGATCCCCCGCTCGCCGAACTCCTTCGCGATGTAGCGGGTCAGCACTTCGAGGCCTCCCTTGAAACTGGCGTAGGGAGCCACTCCCGGCGTCGCGACGCGCGAGGTCGCGCTCGCCATGTTCACCACCGAGCCACCGTCCGCGATCAGCGGGAGCAGGGTCTGCGTCAGGAAGAACGGGCCCTTCAGGTGCACGGCGAACAGCGCGTCGAACTCCGCCTCCGACACCGACGCGATCGGCGTGTGCACGCCGTGGCCCGCGTTGTTCACCAGCCCGTCGATCCCCTCACGGCCCCACTTCTCCCGCACCGCGGCCAGGAGCGCCTCGCGGAACGCACCGAACGACGGCACGTCGGAGACGTCCAGCGGCAGCGCGAGCGCCGTGCCGCCCGCTTCGACGATCTCGTCCACCACCCGTGCCGCCGACTCGGGATTCGACCTGTAGGTCACGACGACGCCCATGCCCCGGCCCGCACACGCCCGTGCCGCTGCCGCGCCCAGACCCCGACTGCCACCGGTGATGACGACGATCCGCATTGTGCTCATCCCTTCGACCTGTTCGACGACACCGAGTCAACCCGTCGGTCCAGGTGCGAAGAAGGACGCCGTTGCCCGGGTGTGGCACACCCACCCACGGGAACCCGCCACCGCGGCGGGCTCGGCGCGGTCACGCCTCCGGTCCACTCAGGACGGAGCGGGCAACGCCACGTCGCGCACGGTGGTGACCGGGGTCGTGCCGATCGGGCCGTCGTGCAGTTCGCGCGTGTGCGGGGCGAGCGGGCGGTAGGCCCGGTCGCGGATGCGGGCGTCGATCGCGAGCCGCGGCGCCAACCCGGCCGCCATCGAGGCCCGCTCGTCGCCGCCGTCGACGTGCGCGGTGACGGACACCTCCAACCGCGCGGGCAGCACACCACCGACCACGGTGAGGGCGACGTCGCCGAGCGCCGCCCGCAGCGCGGTCGTGAACCCGTCCCAGTCGTCGGCGCGCAGGTCCCTGGCCGCCGGAGCGCACACGACCATCCGCGCACCGCGCACGTCACCCGTCCCACCGCGGCGCGCGGTCGTCCACCACGGCACGTCCACCGCGGCGCCGCGGACCTCCAGGGCGGCTCGCAGGGCCGTGCGGTGGCGTTCGAACGTCACGGGCAGCGCGAAGACGGCCGTCCGCGGGTCGACGTCGTCGTCCAGGGTGATGTCCACGCAGGTCCCCACCCACGGGAGCGGCGCGGCGTCCGTGACGTCGACCGGCCAGTCGGCCACCGAGATCGACCGGTACGCCAGCGCCAGCCGCAGCGCGGCGTCCTCCAGCATCCGCTTCACCCGCAGGCGTTCCTGGAACCCCTCGACGTCGAACGCGTCGACGTCGCCCAGTTCCGCCAGGGGGACCCCGCCCTCGCGGAGCGCCCACAGCGTCTGGCCGTGGCGGATCTGCTCGCTGGAGTACCGCCGGTAGCCCGACACCGGGTCGACCACCACGGGTTTCAGGATGCCGCGCTCGTCGTAGAGCCGCAGCGCCTTGGGCGTGAGCCCGCTGAGCATCGAGAACTCACCGATCGTCATGTCCAGGTCGGAAATGGGGACCTCCTCGGCTCTGCCTGACCTCGTCGACTCCCATGGTGGGCCTTGCCCGAAGGGGAAGGTCAAGCCCCGAGGTCGGCCGAGGAGGCGGATTCCCGCGGTGACCAGCACGACCACGAGCGGCGCGCGCGACCAGGCAGGCGGTGGGCCCGGCAGCTCGTCGAGCGGGACGCGCTCCGCGCCGACGTCGTCCCGCGCACCCTCGCCACCGGGGCGCGGAGGCGGGAGGATCAGACCGGTGACGAGGAAAACCCCGGCGGGCACGTGGATCGCGGAGATCTGGTTCGACCCGTCCTGCCCGTACACCTGGATCACGTCGCGCTGGCTGGTGGAGGTGACCGGGGTCCGCCCGGTCGAGATCCGCTGGCACGTGATGAGCCTGTCCGTGCTCAACGAGCACCGCGACGACGACCCGGAGGGCGACCCCGACGGCTACCTGTGGGTGCCCGTGCGGGTCTGCGCGGCGGTCGAGCGGCACCACGGGCACGAGGCGCTGGGGCGGTTCTACACCGCGCTGTGGACCCACGTCCGCGACGGCGACGACTGGACGGGCGACCTGGAGACCGCGCTGGCGGAGGCGGGGCTACCACGGGAACTGGCCGCGGCCGGGACGTCGCGGGAGTACGACGACGCCGTCCGCGCCTCGCACCACGAGGGCTTCGGGCTGGTCGGCGGCGACACGGGGACGCCGGTCATCGCCGTCACCGGTCCCGGCGCCGATCGGACCGCCGTGTTCGGGCCGGTCGTCTCCCGCGTCCCCCGAGGGGAGGAAGCGGGCAGGCTCTGGGACGGCCTGCTGCTCACGACCTCCGTGCCGGGCTTCCACTCGATCACCGGGCCACCGCTCGGCGGACCCGAGTTCTGAGGCGACCACCATCCCCACGGCGGCTACGCCCGGTCCGCTCGCGGGTCGGCGGTGGCCGCGGCCGCGGCCAGGGCGCCGGGCAGCCCACCGGACCTGGTGACGATCTCCGTCAACGCGGGCGACACGGCCGGTCCGCCGAGCCGGGTCGCGAGCAGCGCCGTCGCGTCGGTCCGGCTCAGGGGGCCCAGGAGCAGGGTGCGCGCGTCGGCCGCGGCGACCAGGCCGCTGAGCCGCTCGCGGCTCGTCACCACCGCCACGCTGCCGGGGGTGCCGGGCAGCAGCGGCAGCACCTGCTCGGTGTCGCGGGCGTCGTCGAGCACCACCAGCACGCGCCGTCCCGCCAGCGCACTGCGGTAGCACGCCGACAGCGCGGCGAGGCCGGTCGGGACGTTCCTGGCCCCGAGGTCGGAGAGGAAGCCGCGGATCGTCTCGGCCGGGTCCGCCGGTCGCGCACCGGTGGACCCGCGGAGGTCGGCGAACAACTGCCCGTCCGGGAACCGGTCCCGGATCCGGTGCGCCCAGCCGACGGCCAGCGCGGTCTTGCCCGACCCGGCCGCCCCTCGGACCACGATCGCGACGGCGGGCCGCCCGCGGACGCTCGACAGCACGGCCAGCTCCCGCAGTTCGGTCGCCCGGCCGCAGAGCCGCACCGCGGGCGGCAGCTGGCGCGGTGCCCGGTCCGGCACGCCCCGCGCGTGGCTGAACGCGTACTCCAGCACGGTGTGGCGGGGCTTCCAGAACTCGGACACCCCGGTGGGCACCGACAGGGTGGCGGCGGCGCCGTACTCGTCGGCGTAGGCGAGGAAGCTCTCGACCAGTCCTCGGACCGTGCCCCACGCGGGCGGACGCCGGATGGCGCCGGTCAGGATCGCACCGATCTGGCTCTTGCTCAGCCCCACCCGGCCCGCCAGCGACCGCAGGCTCGGTCCGCCCGCCTGCCGCCACATCAGCCGCAGATCACCGCACAGCTGGTCGAGGAGTTCGCTCTCCGCACCCATGTTGTCCCCCTCGGTCCACGTCCGCTGGAACGATCGTCGCAAGCCGGAATGGACGGTGACTGGACGTCCGTCCGGAGGTGTCCGGTCACCACGCCGACGCCGCGGCCCCCCACCTGCGCGGACGTCGTGCGTGTCCGGAGGTGTCCACGATCGACGCCCACGCGGTGCCGCACCGGTCACGGTGGGGCCGTTGACTCCCCCTACCGGAAGGACAACCCCAGTGCGCCACCACGTTCGCAGGGCCGCGTCGGCCATCATGATCACGCTGTGCTGCATCGCGGGCCTCACGCTCACCACGGGCCAGGCGGGTGCGGCGGCAGCGCCGTCGAAGCCGCTGAAGACCACGTTCGGAACGGTCCTGACCAAGATCGACGACTCGAAGGCCTCGGCGGCGCTGCCGGAGACCATCTACTGCGGCGGCTACGTCACCAACCCGTACCAGGCGGGCGGCGCGGTGCGGGTCGACATCCACGGCGACTGCACCTCGGTCGTCGACAACATCTACCTCAGCCCCGCGCTCTACTACAGCAACGGCGTCAACGTCGCCGAGCGGCCGAAGAACTTCCCGTCGACGGCGGTGGCCGACCACTTCGCGGTGACCAACTGCCTCGGCATCAACCTGGAGTACTTCGGCTACGGCGTGGCGATCTTCACGAAGGCGGGCTACGCCGGTTCGCCGCTGGTGCTGGCGGGCCAGACACCGAACGTGACGATCTTCTGCTGACCACGTCGCGGTGGCGGGGCGAGCCCCCGCCACCGCGGCTCGGGTCTCGCCCTGGAAGCAATCGATCCGAAAACGGTTCACCGAAGCGGCATGGGATTGGGCCGATCGGGGTAATCAGCCCTCGTCGTCACGAACCCGCGGAGGAAGTCATGCTGCTGCCCCAGCCCCGAGGACCGGTGAGCGCCGCCCTGACCGGGGCTCTGCTCCGAACGCCCGGCCCCCTGTCGGTCCCACCGCTGGACGCCGTGCCCGACGCCGTGCACGACGAGGACCTCCAGCTCGCGCTGTGGATCTGCTACGAACTCCACTACCGCGGCTTCGACGACGTCGACGACTCGTGGGAGTGGGAGCCGTCGCTGCTCGCGGCGCGCGCGGCCCTGGAACGGGTGTGGATCGCCCACCTCCGCGAGATCGGCCCCGCTCAGCGGGTCGAGCCCGACGGCGTCGCAGGCGCACTGGCCCGCCTGGTCGACGAGGACGACGGCCCCTCGCTGGCCGGCTACCTCCAGCGGACCGCGACCCGCGAGCAGTTCCGCGAGTTCGTGGCGCTCCGGTCGGTCTACCACCTCAAGGAAGCCGACCCGCACTCGTGGGCGATCCCCCGGCTGGAGGGCGCCACCAAGGCGGCGCTCGTCGAGATCCAGAACGACGAGTACGGCGGCGGCCGTGCCGACCGCATGCACTCCGAGCTGTTCCGCTCCACCATGCGCGCCCTCGACCTGGACGACACCTACGGGCACTACGTCGATCGGGCGCCCGCCGTGACGCTGGCCGTCACCAACGTCATCTCCCTGTTCGGGCTGCACCGGAGGTTCAGCGGCGCGCTGGTCGGGCACCTGGCGGCGTTCGAGATGACCTCGTCGCTGCCCAACCGCCGCTACGGCAACGGCCTGCGCCGTCTGGGCGGTGACGCGGTCGCCACCCGCTTCTACGACGAGCACGTGGAGGCCGACGCCGTTCACGAGCAGGTCGCCGCGCACGACCTGTGCGGCGGCTACGCGATCCAGCACCCCGAGGCCGCGTCCGAGGTCCTCTTCGGCGCCGCCTGCTGCCTGGCCGTCGAAGCGGAGTTCGGCCGCCACCTGCTCGACAGCTGGCAGCGGCGCGGGTCCGCGCTGCGCGGCGACGACCTGGCGCACGTCGCGTGAGCCCCGACCGGAAGGCCGAAACCCCCGCGGCGGCGGAGGTTCGCACCACGATCACGTCCTATGAGGACGGACCCCTCCTGGTGCGGGGCGACTTCGAGCTGCGCACCCACTCCGGCGAGGTCATCAACCCCGGTCGCGCGACCGTGGCGCTGTGCCGGTGCGGCCTCTCGCTGATCAAGCCCCTGTGCGACGGCACCCACAAGTCCGCCAAGTTCCACGCCTCCGGCGGTGACCGCGAACGGTGACGGCGAGCCCGCTCGTCCGGGCGAACCGACTACCGCGTGTATCTCATCTCGTTCCTGGGTAATCCGTTCGCAACACCGCACCATCACCCGGACGAGGGAGGAACCTATGCAGGGCGACATCGACACCTACCACGAGAACGGCCAGTGGAAGAACAAGGTCGAGGGGAACACGCAGGCCTCCAACACGCACGACACCAAGGAGGCGGCCGTCGCCAAGGGGCGTGAGATGGCCATCGAGGCAGGTGTCGAGCACATCATCCGCAACCTCGACGGCCAGATCGCCGAACGGCAGACCTACCCGCGCAGCCGAGACCCGCGCAACATCCCCGGCTGACGCCACCGAAGACCCCCGCGCACCGCCGAGTTCGGCACGACGAGCGCGCTGCGAGGCCGAGTCGCCACGAGGACCCGCTGGTCCGGCGAACTCGGCCTCGCGCCGCGTCGGCCGCCGGGTGAGCGAGACCCACGAGTGGTCGCGCCCGCGGGTGAAACGCTCCACATCAGACGGAAAGCCCTGGTCACGGTAGAGCAATGCTCCCGTGGACGACGTGGGGCTCCGACACCGGACACGCGAGTTGTCACGCTGAGTAGCCGTGACGTCGTCGAGGCAGCTCTGTCCCACCGACCAGGTGGCGATACGGCTTTTCCAGTCGTAGCAACGATCCCCGGAACGGTGACAGGCCTCCGCACGAGATTCTTCCCGCCGCACAACGGCTACTCCCACTCCAGGAACGGACAGAGGCCGAGTGCGGAGAGGCGACCCGTGAAGGAGATCGACCCGAACCACCCGACCCGATCCGGTTCCGCCGCTAGTTGACCACCGTGTTCGAAGCTCGTTGTCACGGAAGGAAGACCATGCACAAGAACATTCAGCGCGGCCTGTTGGCCGCGATGATGTCCGGAGCACTCGTCGTGCCGGGTGTGTCGGCCGCCCACGCCGGGGTCCCAGGCCCCGATCTCGCGGGTTCCGGACCGGCAGGCTGGACGGGCGGGACGCACCACGGCGACGGCCTGCTGCTCGCCCTCGCGGGCGACGGCGCTGGTTCGGGCGACGGTGGCGACGCGGTCAGCGACAACGTCGCGGTGTCGGGTGACTCCGGTGATTCCGGCGACTCGGGCTCGACGGGTGACAACCTGACCTACGTCTACTGCCCGCTGGGCGACTGCGTCACGTACGTGGTGTCGGGCGACTCGGGCGACACGACCACCGGCGACACCGGCGACGCGTCCAACTCGAGCACCACCGTCGGCGGCGACACCGGTGATGGCGGCGACGGTGGTGACGCCGAGGTGGAGAGCGGTGTCACCGCGGTTCCCATGGCACTGACCACGGAGGCCGAGGAACCGGTAGTGGCGGTCGCGGGTGACGGTGCCGCGTCCGGTGCTGGCGGCGACGCCGCCAGCGAGAACACCGCCGTGAGCGGTGAGTCCGGTGACTCGGGCGAGTCCGGTGACACCGGCGACAACCTGACCACCGGGGCCTTCGACGGCTGGGACCACGAAGCGTGGGGCCACGGCACCGGGTACCACCACGACTGGGACCAGCAGGGCTGGAACTCGTGGGGCTGGAACGGCCTCGAGCACGGCGACTGGAGCGACCAGGGCAACTGGGACGACCACGGCGACTGGAACGGCTACGGCGACGACTCGGAGACCGTGTCGGTCACGGGTGACTCGGGCGACACCATCACCGGTGACACCGGCGACGCGTCCAACGACAGCGTCACCGTCGGCGGCAGCTCCGGCGACGGCGGCGACGGTGGCGACGCCGAGGTGTGGACCGGCGACCTGATCGAGGTCGTGCACAGCTAGGCATCGTGGCGCGTCCCGATTCGTCGGGGCGCGCCGCGGTCGTGGCCCGGCCGCGGCTCCCCCCG
>NZ_DBNGPQ010000167.1:0-19963 GCF_057122925.1 Umezawaea sp.
CCGCACGACCGCACGACCGCACGACCGCACGACCGCACGACCGCACGACCGCACGACCGCACGACCGCACGACCGCACGACCGCACGACCGCACCGAGGATCGGACCACGCTCGCCAGCGACCCGAACCCGCGCCCGTGTCGTGCCCCGCGCCCGAAGACCACAACACCCCGATTCCCCGGACGACGCTTCTTCCCCCACCCCTTCGGCGTCGTTCGGCACCGACCGTGGCGGAACCGACCACGACCCCCCGACCGGGGTCGGTTCCGCCACGGTCCCTCCTCGGTCTCCGCGCGCCAGTGCCACTACCTGGCGTGACCTCACTCTGATGATCGACACGTCCGGTTGAAACCCGTGTCGATTTCCCCACACCATCGTCCATCATGGACAGGACGCGACCTCCCGATCACGGATCGGGAAGTCCCGACGCGGGTTGTGCCGACACGTCCACGGTGCCGACACGGAGGTGCCTCTTGGCGTCCCATACTCACCGCGCCGAGGCCGAGTCAGCACTCGCCGCCTTCCGGCAGCACCTCGTGCTGCCTTCAGCACGCGGCGTCCCCTTAACGGCGCGCTAGCCGACACCGCCGCAGCGCGAAAACCGCACCGCGCCGACCACCACCGTCGCGCACCCCGCTCCGCCACCGACACCGAATCGCCGCCCCACCAACAACATCCCGCGCGATGCCGGCTCACCACAGCACCGCGAAACAACACCCGCGCACCCCGCCACCCCCACACCGCCCGCCCCGGACAGCTCGGCCAACTCACGCCGCCGCCCCACACCACTCAACCCACTCCACCGGCCCGCACCGCTCGCCCGCGCGGCCGCCAATCCACACCGCTCGACCCGCGCCACCGCGCGAACAACCACCACACCGCCTGAAGGGTCACCATGAACCGCCCCCGCTCCAACAAGTCCCACGCAGGTGAACACACCACGGCCGGCCCTCCGCTCCGCTTCCCCGCGTCGCTCCGGTTCGACCTCCCCGCCTCGTTCGTGCTCTTCCTCCTGGCCGTCCCGCTGTCCCTCGGCGTCGCGGCGGCCACGGGTGCGCCGCTCATCTCCGGACTCATCGCGTCCGTCGTGGGCGGCGTCGTCGCCGGACTGTTCGGCGGCGCTCCCCTCCAGGTCAGCGGTGCCGCGACCGGTGTCATGGTCGTCACGGCCGGACTGGTCCTCGACTACGGCTGGGCCGCCACGGCGGCGATCACCCTGGCCGCCGGCCTGGTGCAGATCGTCCTGGGTGTGACGAAGGTGGCCAGGCTGGCGCTGTCCCTGTCGCCCGCCGTGGTGCACGGGATGCTGGCGGGCATCGGCATCAGCATCGCCCTGGGGCAGCTGGTGATCGTGCTCGGCGGTCACGTCCACGCGACGACGCTGGCGAACCTCGCCGAACTGCCCGCGGAACTGCGCGGCTCCCACTTCGGCTCGGTCGTCGTGGGTGCCGTCGCCATCGCCGTGATGCTGATGTGGCGCAGGATCCCCCGCGCGGCCCTGGTGCCCGCCCCGCTGGCGGCGGTGCTGGCCGCGACCGCGACCGCCATCGCCCTCCGACTCGACGTGTCCACAGTGGACCTCCCCGACGCACCCCTGACCGACGTCGTCCTCCCCCGCCTGCCGGACGGCAGCGTCGGTGGCGTGGCGCTCGCGGTGGTGACCGTCGCGCTCGTGGCCAGCATGGAGTCGCTGCTGTCCGCCGTGGCGGTGGACAAGCTGCACGACGGCCCGCGCGCCGACCTGGACCGCGAACTCGTCGCGCAGGGCGCGGCGAACGCCGTGTCCGGCGCGCTCGGCGGCCTGCCGGTCAGCGGTGGCATCATCCGCGGTTCGGCGAACGTGGCCGCGGGCGCGCGCACGCGTGCCGCGACCGTCCTGCACGGCTTCTGGATCGTCGTCTTCGTGGTCGCCCTCGGCGGACTGCTGGAACTGATCCCCCTCGCGGGTCTGGCCGGTGTCCTCCTCGTGGTCGGTCTGCGCCTGGTGAGCCGCAACCGGGTGCGCAAGCTCGCCCAGCACGGCGAGATCACGCCCTACGTCGGCACGGTCGCGGGCGTGCTCGTGTTCGGCCTGGTGGAAGGCGTCCTGATCGGGATGGCCATCGCCGTGCTCAGGTCGCTGTACCGGTTGACCCACAGCACCGTGCGCGTCGACGAGGAGCCCGACGGCTGGCGGGTCTCGATCCGCGGCTCACTGGTGTTCCTCGGGGTGAGCAGGCTCGTGCGCGAACTCCGCCGCATCCCGCTGGGCAAGCGCGTCGTCCTGGAGCTGCACATCGACTTCATGGACCACGCCGCGTTCGAGGCGATCGACGACTGGCGCGGCGGCTACCAGCGGCTCGGCGGCCAGGTCGACGTCGACGAGGTGCACGACACCTGGTTCCGCAAGGCCATCGGCGGCAAGCCCGGTCTTCGCAAGACTCCCCCGTCTCCGCTGCCGCGCTGGTTCGCGCCGTGGTCGCACTGGCAGCGCACCCGCCCCGGCGACGCCGCCGACGTGGTGCTCCCGACGCAGCGCGGCGACACCGACCCGATGATCCGCGGCATGCACGAGTTCGAGCGGAACTCCGCGCCGCTGGTCCGCCCCTTCCTCGCCGAGCTGGCGGCACGCGGCCAACGCCCCCAGCAGCTGTTCATCACGTGCGCCGACTCGCGCGTGGTCCCGAACCTCATCACCAGCAGCGGCCCCGGCGACCTGTTCTGCGTCCGCAACATCGGCAACCTCGTCCCGGCCAGCGGCACCGAGGACTCGGTGGGCGCCGCGATCGAGTACGCCGTCGACGTGCTGGGGGTCGGCACGATCGCCGTCTGCGGCCACTCCCACTGCGGCGCGATGAGCGCGCTGGTCAACGGCGGCACCCGGCCCGGCACCGCGCTGACCTCGTGGCTGCGCCACGCCGACCCCAGCCTGATCCGCTTCCACGAACCCGCCGGGTCCCACGACCTGCCGGTCGTGGAACGGCTCAGCGTCGCCAACGTCGCCCAGCAGCTGGACAACCTCCTCACCTACCCCTCCGTGCGCGAAGCGGTCAACGCGGGCGCGCTCCGCCTGGTCGGCATGTACTTCGACATCTCCGCGGCCCGCGTCTACCTCGTGAACCCGGACCGCAACGCCCTGGAACCGCTCCGCACCCCCGCGAACCACTGACGTCGCGGGGATCGGGTCGCGCGGCGGGGAACCGGCGCGCGACCCACGGGGAACCGCCGGAAGCGCTGCGGCGCGCAGGCCGGGCGACGTGGCCCGGCCAGGGCGCGGTGGCGTGAGCGGGCGACGTGGTGCGGGCGGCGAAGGCTGCGGTGGGCATGGTCGAGACGGTACGGACGGGGTCTGACAATTTGTGAGCGGACCTACTCCGACCTGCGGTAGAGCGCCACGAGAACGCCGTGGACGGCCTCCTGGTCGCCCCCGTCCTCAGCCTCGTCGAGCAGGCGTTGCAGCTCGACGCCGAGCCGTTCGGCGGCGGAGGCCGTCAACCTCAGGTGGCGCAGCGAGACCAGCGGTTCCGACGCGCGGCTCACCTCGTGGGCCATCGCGGCGAACACGGCGGCGTTGTGCTCGGCCGGGGCCTCGTGGACCACGAGCTTGCGCGCGGTCCGCTGGTAGAGCTGCTCGGTGCCGCCGCGCACCTGGCGCGTCTCGGCGACCCTCACCATGCCCGCGTCGCGCAGCACCTTGAGGTGGTGCCCCACCGATCCCTTGTGGACGGCCAGCGCCGCGGCGAGTCCGCTGATCGTGGCGGGCTCCTGCCCCAGCGCGAACAGCAATCGTTGCCGCGTCGGGTGCGAGAGGGCCTTGAACTGCTCGGGGGTGCCGATCTCCAGGACTTCCCCAGGGGGCGGATCGCTCATGACGAAAGTGTCTAATTCTCTTGACGCTTTCGCAACCCCGACCCGAGACTGGGCTCATGGACACCGCCTCGATCGTCACGGAGATCCGCGCGCTCCTCGTGGAGCACTACGTCTTCCCGGAGGTCGCCGCCGAGCTGGACGCGGTGCTGCACAAGCGGAACACCGAGGGCGCCTACGCCTCCGCCGACACCGCGGAGGAACTGGGCAGGCTCGTCACGGCCGACCTCCAGTCCGTCAACGGCGACCGCCACCTGCGGCTCAAGCACCACACCGACGTGATCCCGGACGGCGACGACGCCGCGGCGATCCAGGAGATGACGAGGGAGGCCAAGCTCTCGCTCAACGGCGTGCCGCGGCTGCGCGCGCTGGACGGCGGGGTCGCGCACCTGGAGCTGGCACCGCTGCTGTTCCCGGTCGAGGTGTCCGGCGGAGCGGTCGCCGCCGCGCTCACCCTCGTGGCCGGAGCGGAGGCGCTGATCCTCGACCTGCGGGAGAACCGCGGCGGCGACCCGGCGACGGTGGCGCTGGTCTGCGGCTACCTGCTGGACGAGCCGACCCACCTGAACACGATGTACTTCCGCGACGGCGAGACCTACAGCCAGTCGTGGAGCCCCGCGCACGTGCCGGGCGAGCGGTTCGGCGGCACCAAGCCGATCTACGTGCTCACCAGCCCCCGCACGTTCTCCGGCGCCGAGGAACTGGCCTACGACCTGCAACAGCTCGGCCGCGCGACCGTCGTCGGCGAGCGGACCGGCGGGGGCGCGCACCCGCGGCGGGGGTTCAGGGTGCACCCGCACCTGGAGGCGACCGTCCCGACCGGGCGGGCGATCAACCCGGTGTCGGGCACCAACTGGGAACTGGTCGGCGTGGGCCCGGACATCGAGGTCCCCGCCGAGGACGCGCTGGACCGCGCGCTCCACGAGGCCCTGGCGCGATGAGGGGGCCCGCCGCGAACGACGGACCCCCTCCAACGGCCTAGGTCAGCAGGACTTGGTCCAGCTGCACTCCAGGTCCGTCCTGCGGTCCCCCTTGGTCGGGGCGGGCGCCTGGCGCTTCGACTGCACCTGCGGCTGGGCCTGACCGGCCTTGTCCGACGCGAGCCGGACGGCGATGGCGTCCTCGATGTCACGCGGCGGACCCGACACGAAGTCGTTCTGCATCAACGAGAACACCAGCTTGCGGCCGTCGGCGTTCGTGACGTAGCCGGACAGCGCCGTCACGCCCGTCATCGAGCCGGTCTTGGCGTGCAGGTTGTTCGCGGCGGCCGTGCCGCCCATGCGGTTGCGGAGCGTGCCGCCGACGAACCGGTCCTGCACGCCCGCGATCGGCAGCGCGCTGTACCAGTCCTGGAACCACGGCTTGCTGCGCGCCTTGCGCAGCACCGACACGAACAGGTCGGGCGAGAGCAGGTCCATCCTGGACAGTCCGGAGCCGTCGAACAGGTTCATCGTCAACGGGTTCGCGTCCAGGCCGGGCAGCGCCGCCTCCAGCGCGCTGATGCCCGCCGCCCAGGTGCCCTGGCCGGAGACCTTGCGGCCCATGGACTTGATGAGCGTCTCGGCGTGCAGGTTGTTGCTGAGCTTGAGGAACGGGATCAGCAGCTGGCGCAGGGTCATCGACTGGTGTTCGACCAGCACCTTCGCGGTCGAGGGCGCCGCGCGGAACTCGGTGCCGCCGGTGACGGTGATCCCGTGCGCCGCCAACGACTTGCGGAACAGGCCCGCGACGAGCGTGGTCGGGTCGTTCATCGAGATGTACTCGTAGTACGCCGCCGCACCGGGCGCGAGCGAGCCGCCGACGTTGACGACGTTCGTGCCGTGCGAGCGGTGCACGAAGACGCCGCTGTTGGTGCTGGTCGTGGCGTTGTTGCGGATCGTGAGGTCGACCGGCGGGATCAGGGTGACCTGCGCGGGCTGGCCCGCGGCGGCGCCGGGGCTCACCTTGACCGCGACCGAGCCGGAGTCGAAGTCGGTGTCCGGCGCGATGGTCAGCGCGGAGGTCTGCGCGCTGTAGTAGTACGGCTCGTCGTCCCACGCCCAGCCGGTGCCGAGCGGGATCGAGTCGAACCAGCTGTCGTCGGCCACCAGCGCGCCGCGCACCGTGCGCAGGCCGGTCGCGGCGAGCTTCGCCGCCAGGTCGTCGTAGTCGGCGGCGAGCATCGTCGGATCGCCGGTGCCGCGCAGGAACAGGTCGCCGACCAGCTCCGTGCCCTGGACGGTCGCGGACGAGCGCAGGTCGGTCGTCCAGCGGTGGTCGGGGCCGAGGGTGTCGAGCGCCGTGGCGGAGGTGATCAGCTTGGCCGTGGAACCGGGCTGGAAGCGGGTGTTGCCGGATCTGGTGTAGACGTTCTCGCCGGTGTCGGCGTCCTTCACCACCAGTCCCACGGTGGCTCCCACGAGGCGGGAGTCGGAGAGGATGCGGTCGAGGTCCGCGGCGAGCGGGTCGGCGTCCACCGCTGTCGCGGCACCGCCGGAGAGACCGAGCACGAGCGTCAGGGACGCGAGCAGGGCTAGCAGTCGTGGCCTTCGGATCATGAACCGATTGTGCCGCTACCCGGGGGGCGGGTGTCATGAGGGTCACTCACATCGCCACGGAACCTCCCCACCTCGTCCACACTCGGATCATGACGGGAACGCTCGTGGAGTTCGGTGGTCTGCCCGGCGCCTGGGGCTGGTCGGCTGCGAGTCCCAGCGGATGTATCGGCTGCGAGTTCCAGCGGGGTGTGGCCGATTTGACCTGGGGACCCCTCATTTGACCCTTTGTCGGGCCAAAACGGCAGGTGGTGAAGCTTGCCGCCCGACTAATTGCAAGGGTCAAATCCCCAAGTCAAATCGGCCACGTTCTCAAGCGGTGGCTGTCAGTTCCGTCGTGGTTTGGTTTTTTTCTTGCTCTTGTTGCTCTTGTTGTTGTTTGGTCAGGCGTCGACCTGGCTGCGGTCGCCGGACCAGAGGGTGTGGAAGCTGCCGTCGCGGTCGGTGCGGCGGTAGGTGTGGGCGCCGAAGAAGTCGCGCAGCCCCTGGATCAGGGCGGCGGGGAGGCGCTCCGAGCGCAGGCCGTCGTAGTAGGCCAGTGCGGAGACGAAGCCGGGGACCGGGACGCCTGCCTGGACGGCGCCCACGACCACTCGGCGCCAGGCCGCCTCGGCGTTCTGGACGGCTTCGCGGAAGTAGTCGTCCACGAGCAGGGACGCCAGTTCCGGGCTGCCGTCGTAGGCCTCGCGGATGCGGTCGAGGAAGCGGGCGCGGATGATGCAGCCGCCGCGCCAGATCGTGGCCATGGCGCCCAGGTCCAGGTCCCAGCCGTACTCCTTGCTGGCCGCGCGCATCTGGTCGAAGCCCTGGGCGTAGGCGACCACCTTGGACGCGTACAGCGCCTGGCGGACGTCGTCGACCAGGCCGTCGGTCACGGTCTTGGCCACCTCGGACGCGCCGAAGGCGTCGCGGACGGCTTTGCGCTGGTCCACGCGGCCCGACAGGGAGCGGGCGAAGACGGCCTCGGCGATGCCCGTGACGGGAACGCCCAGCTCCAGGGCCTCCTGGACGGTCCAGCGGCCGGTGCCCTTCTGCTCGGCCTCGTCGGCGATGACCTCGACGAGCGCCTTGCCGCTGTCGGCGTCCACGTGGGACAGCACGTCGGCGGTGATCTCGATGAGGTACGACTCCAGGTCGCCCTCGTTCCACTCGCGGAACACGTCGGCGATCTCGGCGGGCGTCTTGCCGCCCGCGCGCAGCAGCAGGTCGTAGGCCTCGGCGATGAGCTGCATGTCGGCGTACTCGATGCCGTTGTGCACCATCTTCACGAAGTGGCCCGCGCCGTCCGGTCCCACGTGGACGCAGCACGGGGTGCCGTCGACGACGGCCGCGATGCTCTCCAGCACCGGGCCGAGGTGGACGTAGGACTCCTTGGAGCCGCCGGGCATGATGCTGGGGCCGTTGAGCGCGCCCTCCTCGCCGCCGGAGATGCCCGCGCCGACGAAGTGCAGGCCCTTCTCGCGCAGCGCGGCTTCACGGCGGCGGGTGTCGGCGTAGTGGGCGTTGCCGCCGTCGATCACCATGTCGCCCTCGTCGAGCAGCGGCGTCAGCTCGTCGATCACCGCGTCGGTGGGCGCGCCCGCCTTGACCATGATGATGATCTGGCGGGGCTTCTGGAGGCTCGCGACGAGTTCTTCCGCGGTCTCGGCCGGGACGAAGTCACCCTCGTGGCCGTGCTGTTCGATCAGGAGCTTGGTCCTGCTGTAGGACCGGTTGTGGACGGCTACCCGGTGTCCGTGCCGGGCGAGGTTGCGGGCCAGGTTGCTGCCCATCACAGCGAGTCCGGTTACCGCGATCCGTGCCGTTGCCTCGGTTGTCATCTGCACAGCCTGCCTAAAATCCGGCCGCAGTGCGAGGGGACGAGCGTCATAGCGCCGTCACGCCGCCAGAACCGTGGCAGCCATGCCGATGAGGGTCGCGCCGCACAGCCGTTCGAACACCGGCCGGACCCCCGGCCTGGCCAGCACCACGGCCAGCCTCCCGGCCAGCGGCACCACCAGCGCCCAGAACGCGGCGAACACGCCGACGGTCACCGCCGACAGCAGCGCGGCCTGCGGCAGCGGCGGCGCGGACGGGTCCATGGCCTGCGGGATCAGGCTCAGGAACGTCAGCATGACCTTCGGGTTGAGCAGGTCGCACAGCACGCCCCTGAGGAACGCCGACCGGCCCGACACCGCCTTGGGGCTTGCCGTGAGCGTGCCGTTCCTGGCCGCGCGCAGCGTCATGACGCCGAGGTGGGCGAGGTAGAGGGCACCGACCACCTTGATCGCCAGCAGGGCCGCGGGCACGGCCACCACGAGCGCCGACACGCCGAGCGTGGCGAGGGCGCCGTGGACGAGCAGCCCGCACACGACGCCGAGCGCGGTGAGGGCGCCGAGCCGCACGCCGCGGACGGCGTTGCCGGTGACGAGGACGAAGTCCGGACCCGGCACGATCGCGATCACCGCGAGCGCGAGCAGGAAGGAGGTGAGGTGCACGCGGGGATCATCGGCTTCCGGTTCGGCGGGAAACCAGCGGAAACCTAGGATGTTCGGTTGTGAGAGAAACAGCCGAACTGGATTCGGTGGACTGGCGGATCCTGGAGGAGTTGCAGAACGACGCGACCCTCCCCAACCGCACCCTCGCCGAACTGGTCGGTCTGGCGCCGTCGAGCTGCCTGCAACGCGTGCGCCGCCTCCGCGAACTCGGTGTCATCACGGGCTTCCACGCCGTGGTGGACCCGCGCACCACCGGCCTGTCGCTGGAGGCCGTCGTCTCGGTCAACGTCCGCCCGCACACCCGGCCCGTCGTGGCCGCGTTCCGCCAGTTCCTGATGGCGCAGCCGGAAACGCGGTCGATCTTCCACGTGAGCGGGCAGGCGGACTTCCTGGTGCACATCGCGGTCACGGACAGCACGCACCTCCAGGCGTTCCTGATGGACAAGGTCGCGTCCAGGACGGAGGTGCGGAACCTCACCAGCTCGGTGGTGCTCGAACGGGTGGAGACCCGCGCCCTCACACCGCCGACGGGCGTGAAGGCGCGTCGGCGGCGGGTGGAGCCCTGACGCGGGTTTACCCCGCGGAGCGGTCGAACGCCCAGACCGAGACCTTCGCCTCCTCGGCCTGGACCAGCGGCAGCCACGACGGGTGCACCGGCAGCGAGGCCGTGGCGAGGCGGCGGGGTGCGCGGCGGAGGGTTTCCAGCGGCAGGACGTCGGCCGCGGTGGTGCGGACCTCGTGGCAGCGGGCGTGGTCGAGGACCAGGCGGAGGCCGTCCAAGCCGTCCCGACCGCCGCCGTCGTGCAGGTGGCGGTCCTCCGGTTCCACGGCGTCGAGCAGGTGCGACGGGCGTTGGGGCGGGTTGACGGCCAGCACGTCGGCGTCCAGGACGCCCAGCTGGGTGAAATCCGCCTGCCACAGCGACAGCCGGTCACGGGCCGAGGCGCCCAGCAGCCGTTCGACGTTGGCGGCCGTGTCGCGCAGCGCTGCCTCGTCGCGGTCCAGCGCGACGACGTGGGTCGCGCCCGCCGACAGGGCCGCGACGGTGATCAGACCGGCGCCGCACCCGGCGTCCAGGACGGTCCGGCCCCACACGTCGCTCAACGTCGACGCGAGCAGGCCGGAGAACTCCGTCGGGCGGTGCACACCGGGGCTCGCGGTGAGGGTGGTACCGAGCCGGTGCCACGCGGTCCAGGCGGCGCCGGGAAGGGGGACGTCGGTCACGAGACGACCCGCAGCAGCCCCTCCTGGACCACGGTGGCGACGAGCCTGCCGTCCTGGCTGAAGAACCTGCCGGTCGCGAGGCCGCGCCCTCCGGAGGCGCTGGGGGACGCGCAGTCGTAGAGGAACCACTCGTCGGCGCGGAACCGGCGGTGGAACCACATGGCGTGGTCGAGGCTCGCGCCGAGGACCTTGTCCGTGCCCCAGTAGACGCCGTGCTTGACCAGGATCGAGTCCAGCAGCGTCATGTCCGAGGCGTAGGCGAGCACGCAGACGTGCAGCAGGGCGTCGTCGCCGAGCTTGCCGTCCGCGCGCATCCACACCTGGCTGCGCGCCTCGCCCGGACCGTCCTCGCGGGACTCCCACGGCGGCTCGGTGACGTACCGGACGTCGATGGGCCTCGGCAGGCGCGTGTGGCCGAGCTGGTCGTGGTAGCTCTTGGACGCCTCGGCGTAGGTCGGCAGCGACTCGGGGTCCGGCACGTCCGGCATCGGCTCGGCGTGGTCCATGCCGGTCTCGTCCTTCTGGAACGAGGCGGACAGGGAGAAGATCGCCTTGCCGTGCTGGATGCCGACGACGCGCCTGGTCGTGAACGAGCGGCCGTCGCGGATGCGGTCGACCTCGTAGACGATCGGCACGGTCGGGTCACCGCCGCGGATGAAGTACGAGTGCAGCGAGTGCACGTGGCGCTCGGGCGGCACCGTCCGGCCCGCCGCGACGAGCGCTTGCCCCGCGACCTGCCCGCCGAACACCCGGACCGGGGATTCGGCGGGGCTCACGCCGCGGAAGATGTTCTCCTCGATGCGTTCGAGGTCGAGCAGCGCCACGAGCCGGTCGAGCACGGGCTGCCCGTGCGGGACCCCGTCGCTGTCCAACGGGGCGTCCTGGGCCGCGAAACGCGCGGCCGCGGCACGGGCAGCCTCTGTCAACGTCTTCTCCTAGGCGTGGTCGTCCTCGCCCAGGCGGTGCACCCGGATGAGGTTCGTGGAGCCTACGGTCCCCGGAGGGGAGCCTGCCACGACGACCACCAGGTCGCCCGCCTGGTAGCGGCCGATGTCGAGCATGGAGAGGTCCACCTGGCGGACCATCTCGTCCGTCGACTCCACCTTCGGCACCAGGAACGTCTCGGTGCCCCACGTCAGCGAGAGCTGCGCGCGGACCTCCTGCTCGGGCGTGAACGCGAGCAGCGGCAACGGGGTGTGCAGGCGGGCGAGCCGCCGCACGGTGTCGCCGGACTGGGTGAACGCGACCAGGGCCTTGGCGTTGAGGCGCTCGCCGATGTCGCGGGCCGCGTAGGAGATCACGCCGCGCTTGGTGCGCGGGACGTGCGTCAGCGGCGGCACGACGGTCGACTCGGTCTCGACGGCCACGATGATGCGGCTCATCGTCTGCACGGACTCGATGGCGTAGCGGCCGACGCTGGTCTCACCGGAGAGCATGAGGGCGTCGGCGCCGTCCAGCACCGCGTTCGCGACGTC
The DNA here is from genome assembly GCF_057122925.1 of Umezawaea sp. Classification (NCBI taxonomy): domain Bacteria; kingdom Bacillati; phylum Actinomycetota; class Actinomycetes; order Pseudonocardiales; family Pseudonocardiaceae; genus Umezawaea; species Umezawaea sp. The sequence continues at coordinate 11,556 of NZ_DBNGPQ010000167.1, forward strand.
GGACGTCTCGGCGCGGGTCGGGCGGGAGTTGGTGATCATCGAGTCGAGCATCTGGGTCGCCACGATGACCGGCTTGGCGTTCTCGCGGGCGATCTGGATCGCCCGCTTCTGCACCAGGGGCACGTGCTCCAGCGGCAGTTCGACGCCGAGGTCGCCGCGGGCGACCATGACGCCGTCGAAGGCCAGGACGATGGCCTCCAGGTTGTCCACGGCTTCCGGCTTCTCGATCTTCGCGATCACCGGGAGGCGCTTGCTGCCCACGCGGTCCATGACCTGGTGGACCAGGTCGATGTCGGCGGGCGAGCGGACGAAGGACAGCGCGATGAAGTCCACGCCGAGCGACAGCGCGAACTCGAGGTCCTCGACGTCCTTCTCGGACATGGCGGGCACGGAGACGTCCATGCCCGGCAGGGACAAGCCCTTGTTGTTGCTGACGGGACCGCCTTCGGTCACCTCGCAGACGACGTCCGGGCCCTCGACGTCGGTGACCACGAGGCCCACCTTGCCGTCGTCCACGAGCAGCCGGTCGCCGACCTTGGCGTCCTTGGCGAGTTCCTTGTAGGTGGTGGAGACCCGGTCGTGCGTGCCCGACACGTCCTCGACGGTCACGCGCACGATGTCACCGGTGCGCCATTCCACGGGACCGGCTGCGAACCGGCCCAGGCGGATCTTGGGGCCCTGGAGGTCCGCCAGGATGCCCACCGCACGCCCCGACTCGTTCGCGGCTGCGCGAACGGTGTCGTAGACCTGCTTGTGGTCGGCATGGCTGCCGTGGCTGAAGTTCATCCTCGCCACGTCCATACCGGCCGCTACGAGCTCGCGCACCTTCTCAGGGGACGAGGTAGCGGGGCCCATGGTACAGACGATCTTTGCGCGTCGACTCACGTTGGGAGAGGATAGTCCCCTTTACTGGACCGATCCCGAACTACCCGTCGGTAAGTTGCTCACAGGCACGATATTCAGGGGTAACACGGGGGACATAGGGGTGCTGGTGCGCAAATATCTTCCGTTCGTGGTCGCGATGTCGCTCAGCGTCATCGTGCTGTTCACCCCGGAGTCGGGCGTGCCGAGCTCACCGCCCGGCACGGACAAGGTCGTCCACTGCCTGCTGTTCGCCCTGCTCGCGTTCACCGGCCTGCTCGCCCGGCCGCGGTGGATCCTGCTCGCGCTCGTCGGCTACGCGGCGCTGTCCGAGGTGCTCCAGGAGCTGATCACCCCGCTCCACCGCAGCGGCGACGTCCTGGACGCGCTGACCGACGTCGTCGGCATCGGACTCGGGTGGGGCGTGGCGGTGCTCGTCGCGCGCCGGGTCAGCGCCAGGGCTTCTCGCTGACGCCCACGTGGTCGACGCACCACTCGTTGAACGCCTTCAGCTCCCGCCAGGACGTCAGGACGCGCTCGCCGCAGCCCGGCTCGTGCAGGGTGTCGTCCGGCGGCCACACCTTGGCCGCGTAGACCGTCCGGTGCTTGAGCAGTTCGAGCCTCGGGTGCTCCGGGTCGACGCCGCGGGGCTTGGTCTTGAGCCGGTCGCCCCGGACGTCCCAGCCGGACTTCTCCAGCTTCGCCAGGATCTTCTCCAGCTCGCGCCCGCGCCGGTCGTCGTCCACGGCCGTGCGGAACCGCGCGAGCTGGTCGGACGCCATCGCGAACGACCCGCCGCCGACCAGCAGCCCTTCGACGCCGACCTGGACGTAGAAGGCACCGCCGCCGCGACCCTGTTCGACGACACCGCCGCAATGCGTCTTGTAGGGCGTCTTGTCCTTGCTGAAACGAACGTCCCGGAAAGGCCGGAACACCTTGCCCTCGCCGAACTCCGGCGCGAGGTCCGCGAGCAGCGCCACCATCGGCGCGCGGACGTCCTGCTGGTAGGTGGCCTTGTTGGCCTCCCAGTACACCTTGGAGTTGTCCGCTTCCAAGCCGTCGAAGAAGTCGATCGCGTGTTCCCCGAATCCGCTGAATTCCACGCCGTACAGCTTACGTTCCCCCATTGGTGGCATATTCGTTCGGCGTGTCGGAATCACCTCTTCGGCGCCCGAGGGATGTGCATAATCAGCTGAGTGGCCAGGAGATCCGCGCTCGCGACGTGGTTGCACCAGCTCGACCCCGCCGACCTCGAGAAGATCCTCCTGCGCCGCGCGGACGCGGCCGAGACCCAGCCGCACACGCTGCGCAGGCTCGCCGACGAGCTCTCCGTCGTCTCCTCCGTCCGCCGCGCCGTGGACGCGCTCGACCAGGGCTGCCTCGACGTGCTGAACACCGCGCTGCACCTGGGCGAGGGCATGTCCGTGGAGGTGCTGGCGAAGGCGCTGCGGGTGGCGCGCCAGGACCGCGGCTTCACCCGCGCGCTGGCCAGGCTCCGGGAGTCCGCGCTGCTGTGGCCGATCGGCGAGGGGTGCCTGCGGACGATCGGCGGTCTGCGGCCGATCGACGCGCCGCCGGAGCGCATCACGCCCGCGCCGCCGCCCGCGCGGCGGTCGGACCGGGTGGGGACGTGCGTCGAGGACTCGGCCTCCGCCCCAGCGTCGTCCACTGTGGACGGCGTCACCCGGCTCGTCGAGCTGTGCGACGCCCAGGCCGTCGCGGTCCGGCGGTACGGCGGCGGCATCGGCATCCGGGAGCTGCGGCGGATGGCGTCGGTGCTGCACGCCGACGAGCAGCGGGTGCGGCTGTGGGTGGAGCTGGCCGTCCACGCGGAACTGCTGGCCGTGGAGGAACCGGACCGGCGGGCGCTGGTGAACGGCGGGGAGACGCCGCAGCACCTGCTGCCGTCGACGACGTCGGACGACTGGCGCGCGGCCCCGCCCGCGCGGCGGCTGGTCGACCTCGTGCGGGCGTGGCCGCGGATGAACTGGGCGCCCGCCACGGCGAAACCCCGGTCGGCGCTGGCCGACCAGGTGTCGGACCTCGGTGCCGCGATCCGAGCGGGCGTGCTGACCCGGTTCGCCGAGGAGCCGGACACGGTGGTGGTGAACGTCGGGGACGTGGTGGCCGAGCTGTCGTGGCGCGTGCCCGCCGTGCACAACACCGCGTGCACGGCCGCGGCGGTCGCCGAGGCCGAGGCGCTCGGGCTGGTGTCGCTGGGGTGCCTCACCGAGCTGGGGCGCGCGCTCCTGGTCGACGAGGGGGTGGAGGAGGCGGCCGACCGGCTGATCCCACCCGCCACCGGTGTCGCGCGGTTCCAGGCCGACCTGACCGCCGTGGTGAGCGGGCTGCCCACGGCGCCGCTGAGCGCGCTGCTGGACTCGGTCGCGGAGTCCGACGAGCGGGACACGGCGTCGGTGTGGCGGTTCTCCGCCGAGAGCGTGCGGCGGGCGCTGGACGGCGGGCGGGACGCGGACCGGTTGCTGGCCGAGCTGGCGGCGGTCGCGGAGAACGAGCTGCCGCAGCCGTTGACGCACCTGGTGCGGGACGTGGAGCGGCGGCACGGGCAGGTGACCGTCACCCCGGTGGCCTGCTGCGTGCGGACCGCGGATCCGGGGCTGTTCGACGAGATCGCGCAGCACCGGTCGCTGCGCTGCCTGGAGCTGGTCGTGCTGGGGCCGGGGGTGCTGGCCTCGTCGAAGTCCGCCGAGGAGACCCTGGACGCGCTGCGGGCGGCGGGGTACGCGCCCACGTCGTCCGACCCCGCGGGCGCCCCGATCATCGGCCGGGTGGAGCGGCGGCGGATCGTGCCCAACAGACCGAAGCCGGTGGCGGGTCGGCCGCACCGGCGCACACCGCTCACGCGGACGGAGGCGTCGCGGCTGGCGGCCGACCTGATCCAGCGGGAGCAGCCCGAACCACCACCCCCGCCCAAGCAGGCCGAGTCGCGGCGGATCAGCACGGCCAGGACGCTGCGGGACCAGTCGCTGTTCCTGCCGGACGCGGAGGTGGTCCTGCTGGCCGAGGCCCTGGTCGCGGGGACGTCGGTGGAGATCCAGGTGGCCAGCGGGCCGCGGCGGACGGTCGGGCACGTGATCACGCCGGTCGGGCACGCGTCCGGGAACCTGACGGCCACCACCGACGGCGGGCCGCGCGAGTTCCCCGTCAGCCACATCCGGTCGGTGCGGGCGCTCGGGTGATCCCCCGCGGTCAGCCGCCCACCTCGTCGAGGACGTCGAGCACCACGCCGGCTCGCCACCGTGGCGGTGAGGCACTGTCCGGCCGCGACTCCGTTGTCGCGGCCGGACAGCGGGTCTACACGACCGCCAGCGGGATCAGGTTCGGGATCACCGGGGACGGCAGGTCGGAGGAGCCGGTCAGGAAGCGGTCGACCGCGTTCGCGACCGAGCGGCCCTCCGCGATGGCCCACACGACCAGCGACGCGCCGCGGTGGGCGTCGCCGCAGACGAAGACGCCGGGCGCCGTGGTCTGCCAGTCGGCGCCGCACGAGATGGTGCCGCGCGGGGTGAGGGTGATGTCCAGGTCGTCCAGCAGCCGCATGTGCTCCACGCCCTCGAAGCCGATGGCCAGCAGCACCATGTCGGCGGGCAGGACCTCGACCTCCTCGGACAGCGGCACGACCTGGCGGCGGCCGTTGGCGTCCTTCTCCACCCTCACCTTGCGGAGCTTGATCTCGCGCACGTGGCCCTCGGCGTCGCCGACGAAGCTCTCCACCGCCACGGCGAACCTCCGCTCGCCCGCCTCCTCGTGGGCGGCGTAGGTGCGCAGGATCCACGGCCACACGGGCCACGGGGAGCGCTCGTCGTCGCGCTGCGACGGGGGCATCGGGTACTGGTCGAGCTGGAGCACCGACGCCGCGCCCTCGCGGACGGCCGTGCCGTAGCAGTCGGCCCCGGTGTCGCCGCCGCCGATCACCACCACGTGCTTGCCCGCCGCGGACAGGGGGGACGGGCCGTCGCCCTCCACCGCGCGGTTCGCCGGGACGAGGTGGTCCATCGCGAGGTGCACGCCGTCCAGCTCGCGGCCGGGGGTCGTGGTGTCGTCACGGCCGCGCAGCGCGCCCACGGCGAGCACGACGGCGTCGAACGCGGCGCGCAGCTGCTCCACGGTGAGGTCCACGCCGACCTCGACGCCGGTGACGAACTTGGTGCCCTCCTTGCGGAGCTGCGCCAGGCGCCGGTCGAGGACCTTCTTCTCCATCTTGAACTCGGGGATGCCGTAGCGCAGCAGTCCGCCGAGCCGGTCGTCGCGTTCGTAGACCGTGACGTGGTGGCCCGCGCGGGTGAGCTGCTGGGCGGCGGCCAGACCGGCCGGACCGGAACCGACCACGGCGACCTTCTTGCCGGAGGAGACCGTGGACTGGCTGGCGTGCACCAGGCCCTGCTCCCACGACACGTCGGCGATGGCCTGCTCGACGCGCTTGATCGCGACCGCTCCCCCGGCGTCCGGGGTGATCGCCAGGACGCACGCCGCCTCGCACGGGGCGGGGCAGAGGCGGCCGGTGAACTCGGGGAAGTTGTTGGTCGCGTGGAGCCGGTCCGACGCCAACTCCCAGTCACCGCGGCGAACCAGGTCGTTCCACTCCGGGATCAGGTTGCCCAGCGGGCAACCCGCGCTGCCGGAGTGGCAGAACGGGATGCCGCAGTCCATGCACCGGCTCGCCTGCGTGCGGACCTGCTTGTCGCGGGCCTCCGGCTCGGGCGTCTGGTAGACCTCGCGCCAGTCCTGGACGCGCTCGTCCACGGGCCGCTTCTTCGCGTCGGCCCTGTCGTGCTTGAGAAAACCCTGCGGGTCAGCCACGGGAGGCCTCCATGATCGCCGTGTCCACGTCCCGGCCTTCGGCGCGCGCGAGCCTCATCGCTTCGAGCACGCGCGCGTAGTCGCGGGGCATGACCTTGGTGAACGACGCGGAACGGCGGGGCCAGTCGCCCAGCAGGGAGGCGGCCACCGCGGATCCGGTGAGCTGGTGGTGCCGGGTGACGATCTCCTTGAGCCAGCGGAGGTCGTCGGGCGACGGGCGCTGGAGTTCGACCATCGCCTTGTTCACGTCGGCGGGGTCGAGGTCCAGCAGGTAGGCGATGCCGCCGGACATGCCCGCGGCGACGTTGCGGCCGGTCGGGCCGAGCACCACCGCGCGGCCACCGGTCATGTACTCGAACGCGTGGTCGCCGACGCCCTCGGAGACGGCCACCGCGCCGGAGTTGCGGACGCAGAAGCGTTCGCCGACCCGGCCGCGCAGGAAGATCTCGCCGCTGGTGGCGCCGTAGCCGATCACGTTGCCCGCGATCACCTGGCGTTCGGCGGCGAACGCCGAGTCCTCGTGCGGGCGGACGACGACGCGGCCACCGGACAGGCCCTTGCCGACGTAGTCGTTGGCGTCGCCGACCATGTCGAGGGTCACGCCGGAGGGCAGGAACGCGCCGAGCGACTGCCCCGCGGACCCGGTGAGGGTCACGTGGATCGTGTCGTCCGGCAGGCCGTCGCCGCCGAAGCGGCGGGTGACCTCCGCGCCCAGCAGCGTGCCGACGGTGCGGTTGACGTTGCGCACCGGCAGTTCCAGGCGCACCGGGATCGCGTCCTCCAGCGCACCCTCGGCGAGCTGGAGCAGCGTGCGGTCCAGCGCGTGCTCCAGGCCGTGGTCCTGGTCGCGGACGCGGCGCTTCGCCGACGGGTACCGGGTCTCCGGCACCGCGAAGACCGGCGACAGGTCGAGCCCGTCGGCCTTCCAGTGGTCCATGGCGGGCGCGGTGTTCAGCAGCTCGGCGTGGCCGACGGCCTCGTCGATCGTGCGGAAACCCAGTGCCGCCAGGTGTTCCCGGACCTCCTGCGCGACGAACTCGAAGAAGTTCACCACGTGGTCGGCCTGGCCGGTGTACCGCTCGCGCAGCACCGGGTTCTGCGTCGCCACGCCCACCGGACAGGTGTCCAGGTGGCAGACGCGCATCATCACGCACCCGGCGACGATCAGCGGGGCGGTCGCGAAGCCGAACTCCTCCGCGCCGAGCAGCGCGGCCACGACGACGTCGCGGCCGGTGCGCAGCGCGCCGTCGACCTGGACCGTGATGCGGTCGCGCAAACCGTTGAGCAGCAACGTCTGCTGCGTCTCGGCGAGCCCGATCTCCCACGGCGTCCCGGCGTGCTTGAGCGAGTTCAACGGGGACGCGCCGGTGCCGCCGTCGTGGCCGGAGATCAGGACGACGTCCGCGTGCGCCTTCGCCACGCCCGTCGCGACCGTGCCGACGCCGATCTCGCTGACCAGCTTCACGTGGACGCGGGCCTGCTCGTTCGCGTTCTTCAGGTCGTGGATGAGCTGCGCGAGGTCCTCGATGGAGTAGATGTCGTGGTGCGGCGGCGGCGAGATGAGGCCGACGCCCGGCGTGGAGTGCCGGGTGCGCGCGATCCACGGGTACACCTTGTAGCCGGGCAGCTGCCCGCCCTCGCCGGGCTTCGCGCCCTGCGCCATCTTGATCTGGATGTCCGTGCCGTTGACCAGGTACTCGCTGGTCACGCCGAACCGGCCGGACGCGACCTGCTTGACCGCCGAGCGCCGCTCGGGGTCGTACAGGCGCTCGCGGTCCTCGCCGCCCTCACCGCTGTTGGACCGGCCGCCGAGCCGGTTCATCGCGATGGCGAGCGTCTCGTGGGCCTCGGCCGAGATGGAGCCGTAGGACATGGCGCCGGTGTTGAAGCGCTTGACGATGGAGCTGACCGGCTCGACCTCGTCGATCGGCACGGGCTGGCGGCCCTCGGTGAGCAGCTCGAACAGGCCGCGCAGCGTGCCGCCCTCGCGGGCGAGGCGCTCGACCTCCTCGGTGTACTGGCGGTACACCTCGGCCTTGCGGGTCTTCGTGGCGTGCTGGAGCAGGAACACCGTCTCCGGCGTGAACAGGTGCAGCTCGCCCTCGCGGCGGTACTGGTACTCGCCACCGACCTCGAGCCGGCGGTGCACGCGGTCCGTCGGGTTGTCCGGGTGCGCACGGCGGTGGCGCAGGGCCACCTCCTCGGCCAGCACGTCCAGGCCGGCCCCGCCGAGCTTGGACTGCGTGCCGGTGAAGTACTCGTCCAGCAGGTCGTTCGACAGGCCGACGGCCTCGAAGATCTGCGCGGCGGTGTAGGCGCCGACCGTCGAGATGCCCATCTTCGACATGATCTTCAGGACGCCCTTGACGAGCGCCTTGACGTAGTTGCGGATCGCCTTGTGCGCCGGCACACCGGTGATGGCGCCCTGGCTGATCAGGTCCTCGATCGTCTCGAACGCGAGGTACGGGTTCACCGCGGCGGCGCCGTAGCTCAGCAGCGCGGCGACGTGGTGGACCTCGCGGCAGTCACCGGACTCGACGACGAGCGCGACGCGCAGGCGTTCCTTGGTGCGCACCAGGTGGTGGTGCACCGCGGAAACCAGCAGCAGCGACGGGATCGGCGCCATGCGGTGGTCCGAGTCGCGGTCGCTGAGCACCAGTGTGCGAGCACCGTTCGCGATGGCCTCCGACGCCTCGCGACGCACGCGCTCGACGGCCTGGCTCAGC